>NZ_JADCQA010000006.1:60139-220428 GCF_014947095.1 Stenotrophomonas sp. B2
GGGTGGGTGGGCTGTGCAGGGGACGCCGTGAATACGTCCCTGTAGGCTCGGGCGCGCCATCCATGGCGCTTACGCCCCTGCGCAGCCCACCCACCCGGCCACGGACAGGTTCCTGCGGCTGCCAGCCACGAAAGACAGAACAAAATCAAAAGCAAGAGCCGGTCGCTTCGCTCTTCATTCGGCCGGCACTGCCGCGGAGCATCCGCGCATGGCGTGGACCGAATACAGATCGCGGAAATCCGTCGAAGGCGGGGTGGGTCCGGTGGCGGGGGTGTCCGCGGCATGGATGCCGCGGCCAAGCCCCCAGGGATGGGTTCACGGCGTCCCCCGCCACCGGACCCACCCCGCCAACCTGCAGGAAACCGGCTTTTGACGTTGCTGTTGCTTCGGCCGTTGCTTCGGCGGGCGCAGCCCGGCCCAAGCCCATCCCCCGCTTCCGGTACAATATCGGGCCCGTTTCCCAACTACGGTTCCCCGGACATGATGGTCCTCGAGGGCGCGCCCGCCCTGTCGCCGTTCCGCCGCGAACGTCTTGAATCCCGCCTGCAGTCCATCGCTCCCTCCCTGCGCATCAGTGGTGCCTGGCACGTCTACTTCGTGCAGCCGGAAGGCTCGGCCGTGCCCGATCAGGCCACCCTGTGCCGCATCCTGGAAGCACAGCCGCACGCCGGGAAGGTCGCCGAAGGGGCCGTCAGCCGCATCGTGGTGCCGCGTCTGGGAACGTTGTCGCCGTGGTCGAGCAAGGCCACCGAACTGGTCCGCGGGGCCGGTCAGCCGGTCAGCCGGGTCGAGCGCGGCCTGCGTATCGACGTGCTGGGCTGGCCGGACGATGCCGCCACCCAGCAGTCGCTGGTGAAGGTGCTGCACGACCCGATGACGCAGTCGGTGCTGGACCACGTCGAGCAGGGCCAGGCCCTGTTCTCGGCGCCGGCCCGCGGTGAACTGGAGCGCGTTCCGGTGGCGCAGCTGGAAGCCGCCAACCAGCGCCTTGGCCTGGCCATGGCCCAGGACGAGATCGACTACCTGCGCGAGCGCTTCACCGCACTGGGGCGCTCCCCGTCTGACGTGGAACTGATGATGTTCGCGCAGGCCAATTCCGAACACTGCCGGCACAAGATCTTCAACGCCAGCTGGACCATCGACGGGCAGGCGCAGGAACGCTCGCTGTTCCGCATGATCAAGAACACCCACCAGCAGACGCCGCAGCACACCCTGAGCGCGTACAGCGACAACGCTGCGGTGATCGAAGGCCATCCGGCGTCGCGTTACCGTCCGGATCCGGCCAGTGGCGAGTACCGCCGCGAGCCGCAGGTGCCCAGCGCCTTCCAGATCAAGGTTGAAACCCACAATCACCCGACCGCGATCGCGCCGTTCCCGGGGGCTTCCACCGGTGCCGGTGGCGAAATCCGCGACGAAGGCGCAACCGGCCGCGGCGGCAAGCCGAAGGCCGGCCTGACCGGCTTCTCGGTCTCGCACCTGCGCATCCCCGAGCTGCCGCAGCCGTGGGAAGCGCCGCGCGCGCTGAATCCGCGGATGGCGCCGGCGCTGGAGATCATGACCGACGGCCCGCTCGGCGGCGCTGCGTTCAACAATGAGTTCGGCCGCCCGAACCTGCTCGGTTACTTCCGCAGCTTCGAGCTGCCTGAAGGCGCTGACCTGGTCCGTGCGTACGACAAGCCGATCATGCTGGCCGGCGGCCTCGGTGCGATCGACCGTATCCAGGTCGACAAGATCCCGCTGCAGGCCGGTGATGCGGTCATCGTGCTCGGCGGTCCGGCGATGCTGATCGGCCTGGGTGGCGGTGCGGCCAGCTCGGTGGCCTCCGGTGAAAGCGCCGAAGACCTGGATTTCGCCAGCGTGCAGCGCGACAACCCGGAGATGGAGCGCCGCTGCCAGGAGGTCATCGACCGCTGCGTGGCGATGGGTGCCGACAACCCGATCAAGTTCTTCCATGACGTCGGTGCCGGTGGTCTGTCCAACGCGATTCCCGAGCTGCTGCACGATTCGAACGTGGGCGGCATCATCGACCTGGGCAAGGTGCCCACCGACGATCCGTCGTTGTCGCCGATGCAGCTGTGGTGCAACGAATCGCAGGAGCGCTACGTGCTTGGCGTCGCGCAGGAGCGACTGGCCGAGTTTGCCGCGCTGTGCGCGCGCGAGCGTTGCCCGTTCGCCGCCGTGGGCGTGGCGACCGCCGAGGAGCATCTGGTGGTGGCGTACGGCGCGGTGCCGGGCCATGTTCCCGCCGACGCACCGATCGACCTGCCGATGGACGTGCTGTTCGGCAAGCCGCCGAAAATGCACCGCGACACTGCCCACCCGCCGGCACCGCGCTGGCCGGCGCTGAAGACCGGTGGCCTGGATCTGCAGGAAGCCGGCCTGCGCGTGCTGGCGCACCCGACCGTTGCCTCGAAGAACTTCCTGGTCACCATCGGTGACCGCAGCGTCGGCGGCCTGACCGCCCGCGAGCAGATGGTCGGCCCGTGGCAGCTGCCGGTGGCCGACGTGGCCATCACCCTGGCTGATTTCGATGGCGTGGCCGGTGAGGCGATGTCGATCGGCGAGCGCACGCCGCTGGCCCTGCTCGACGCCGCGGCGTCGGCGCGCATGGCCGTGGGCGAAGCGCTGACCAACCTGTGCGCGGCCCCGGTGGATGCGCTGGATGGCATCAAGCTGTCGGCGAACTGGATGGCTGCTGCCGGCCATCCGGGCGAAGACGCGCTGCTGTACGACGCAGTGAAGGCCGTGGGCATGGAACTGTGCCCGCAGCTGGACATCAGCATCCCGGTCGGCAAGGACTCGCTGTCCATGCAGGCGCAGTGGCATGACCAGGGCGAGGCACACAAGAGCGTGTCGCCGGTGTCGCTGGTGATCTCGGCGTTCGCGCCGGTTGCCGATGTGCGCCAGCAGCTGACGCCTCTGCTTGATCGCGACGTCGACAGCGAGCTGTGGCTGATCGGTCTCGGTGCCGGCAAGCAGCGCCTGGGCGGCTCGATCCTGGCGCAGGTGCACGCCGACCACGGCGAACTGCCGGCCTTCGCCGGTGCCGCGCCGGACCTGGACGACCCGCAGCGCCTGCGTGCCTTCTTCGAACTGATCCGGGATGCGCGCCAGTCCGGCCTGCTGCGTGCGTACCATGACCGCAGCGACGGCGGCGCGTTCGCCGCGCTGTGCGAAATGGCGTTCACCTCGCGCCTGGGCCTGGATATCGCCCTCGACGCGTGGGGCGATGACCCGTTCCGCAGCCTGTTCAATGAGGAACTGGGTGCGGTGGTGCAGATCGCCCGCGAAGATCGCGCCGCTTTTGCCGACCTGGTCGAGCGCCACGCCCTTACCGAATGCGCGCAGCGCATCGCCAGGCCGACCACCGCACCGGTGGTGCGCGTATCGCTGGCAGGCGAGAACCTGGCCGAGTGGCGCTGGGAGCAGCTGTTCGATGCGTGGTGGTCGGTCACCCATGCCATGCAGAAGCGTCGCGACAATCCGGCCAGCGCCGATGCCGAGCGCGATGTCGCCCGCGCGTTCAACGCACCGGGCCTGAAGCCGAAGCTGAGCTTCGACCTCAACGAGGATGTGGCGGCGCCGTTCATCAGCACCGGTGCGCGTCCGCGCGTGGCGGTACTGCGCGAACAGGGTGTCAACGGCCAGATCGAGATGGCCAATGCCTTCGAACGTGCAGGCTTCCGCGCGTTCGACGTGCACATGAGCGACCTGATCGAGGGCCGCGTGGCCCTGCAGGACTTCACCGGCCTGGTCGCCTGTGGCGGTTTCAGCTACGGCGATGTGCTGGGTGCCGGCCGTGGCTGGGCGACCTCGATCCTGGAACGCAGCGCGCTGCGCGATGCCTTTGCCGCGTTCTTCGAGCGCCAGGACAGCTTTGCCCTTGGCGTATGCAACGGTTGCCAGATGATGAGCCAGCTGAAGGACATCATCCCCGGCGCCGAACACTGGCCGCAGTTCCGCCGCAATGCCAGCGAGCAGTTCGAGGCCCGCACCGCACTGCTGGAAGTAGTGGAATCGCCGTCGATCCTGCTGCGTGGCATGGCCGGTTCCCGCCTGCAGGTGGCGGTGGCGCACGGCGAAGGCCAGGCGGTGTTCGACAACGCCGTCGATCAGGCCGCTGCGCGCGTGTCACTGCGTTACATCGATGGCAACGGTGCCATCGCCCAGCAGTATCCGCTCAATCCGAACGGCTCACCGGATGGCATCACTGGCCTGACCAGCACGGACGGCCGCGTCACCATCATGATGCCGCATCCGGAACGCACCCCGCGCGCACTCAATCTGAGCTGGGCGCCGGCCGAGTGGCAGGGTGATTCACCATGGATGCGGATGTTCCGCAATGCCCGGGTGTGGTGCGGCTGATCGCGCACCGCTTCGCGCAGGCGTCGATGCCGATGCGTATGGAAAAACCCGCCGCGTTGCCGGCGGGTTTTTCTTTGCGCGGATGAAACTCCTGTCGCCACCATGAGTTACATGCATTTCCATGCGCCAGACAATCGTCACGTGCAACTAACAAAATCGGTTTATAAACGCGTGAAAGAGTGAGCTGCTTCACGGCAATGTGATTTGCTGTGTCAAAGTCTTGACGATATGGAAAGTTGCCGTTAACACTTGAACCCCGTTTCAGAACCATTCATCCCGCAGTAACCGCTTGGCGCACGCGCTCGGTTTTCTGTCGCTGCGCGCCGTTCGGCAACACCCCGCAGTAAATCACGCGAATAAACGCCCCCAGGGGACGTTGGACCAGAAGGTCCGGCGGTGGCGTTGCTTTGCCCAAAACCAGTCCAATCAGGAGCCGTACCGATGAATCGGATTTATCGCAAGGTCTGGAACAAAGCACTGGGTCAGTTGGTCGTGGCCTCGGAACTGGCCTCGTCCGACAGTTGCGGCGGGGTCGTCGACCAACGCCGCGATGCGACACAGGCCAGGCCCTTTGTACTGGCTGCCGCACTGGCGCTGGCACTGGGATTGGGCATGACCGGCGTCGCCTCTGCACAGTCGGTGGAGATCGGCGGCAACGCCAACTGCGTGGTGCTCAACAGCTCGATCGTCGACAAGTGCCTGGTGGATGGCAGCGCCTCGGCCACCGGCACCAATGCGGTCGCCGTGGGCACCGGCAGCCGTGCAACCGGTGCCAACAGCGTGGCGCTGGGCGCCGGCTCGAAAGCAACGCGTGCCAATACCGTTGCCGTCGGTGATGCGGGCAAGGAACGGCAGGTGACCCACGTCGCCGCCGGCACCGAGGCAACCGATCCGGTGAACAAGGCGCAGCTGGATGCACAGGCGCGGGCCACGCAGGCGGCGTTGGCCGAAGCGACAGCCCAGAGCAGTCGCTACTTCAAGGCCGACGGCGCCGGTGATGACAGCGACGCGGCGAAGATCGAAGGGCAGGGCGCGATTGCGGTCGGCAGCGGCAGCCAGTCGCTGGCCAACGCCACTACGGCCGTCGGCACACAGGCCGTGGCCGCCGGTCTGGGCGCCAGTGCGTTCGGCCAGAACGCGTTGGCCATCGGTGATGCCAGCGTCGTCGTCGGCCAGAGTGCCGTTGCGCTCGGACTGGGAGATACCGCCGTAGGTGCCAGCGCTGTTGCGGCCAGCGAGAACGGCGCAGCGACCGCACTGGGCGCGTTGTCCGAGGCCAGTGCGGACGGCGCAACGGCGGTCGGTGGCGGAGCCGTGGCCATGGGCCCGGGCAGTACCGCCGTGGGTCGTGGCGCAACGGCCGCCAATGAAGCATCGATCGCGGTCGGTGCGTTCAGCACCGCCGTGGGTGAATACAGCACCGCGCTGGGTTCGAACTCGGCAGCGGTTGCCACCGGCAGTGTGGCGCTGGGCGCCGGCTCGCTGGCCGACCGGGTCGATACGGTATCGGTGGGCGCAGCCGAGTACGGTCTGACCCGGCAGATCACCAGTGTCGCGGCGGGTACCGAAGACACCGATGCGGCCAATGTCGGCCAACTCCGGGACGTCGCGGCCGTGGCCGATGCCACGGCCAAGCGTTTCCAGGCCACCGGCAGCAGCAACAGCGACGCCGGTGCGCTGGCCGCAGGCGATGACGCGCTGGCTGCCGGTGAAGCGGCCAACGCGCTCGGCGATGGCACCACCGCAGTCGGCGCCGGCGCCACCGCGGTCGCGCAGAACGCCACGGCGGTCGGCAACAACGCCCTGGCCGCCGGACAGAACAGCGCCGCGTTCGGCAACAACGCGCAGGCTGCAGGACCTGGCAGCGTCGCGGTGGGTGGCGCCGCCGTGGACGAGAACGGCAATCCGCTCATCACCAACGGCGGCGTGCCGGTGGAGACCGGTGCGACCAGTGCCGGTGTCGGCGGCACTGCGGTCGGTGCCAGCGCAGAGGCGGCTGGCTTCGCTGCGTCCGCCTATGGCGTGGGTGCCTATGCGGCCGGCGCGCAGTCCTCCGCATTCGGCGCGGTGGCCAACGCCATCGGCGACTACGCCACCGCAGTCGGCACCCAGAGCAACGCGACCGGCACCAGCAGCGTGGCCGTGGGTGGCCCGGCTGACCTGATTCCCGGCCTGGGCTTCTTCGTGCAGACCCAGGCCAGCGGCGAAGCCGCCACCGCTGTGGGTGCCGGCGCGATCGCCAGCGGTGACCGGACCGTGGCCAACGGCAGCCTGACCGAAGCCTCCGGCGCCGAAGCCACGGCCATCGGCTACTTCGCCTACGCACCCGGAGAAGGGGCCAGCGCGCTGGGCGCGCAGACCTGGGCCAGCGGCGCGCAGAGCACGGCGGTCGGCTACTACGCCACGGCGCGCGGCGCCAACAGTGTCGCCCTGGGCGCGAACTCTGAAGCCATCCGTGACAACAGCGTCGCCGTGGGCAGTGCCGGCAACGAGCGGCAGATCACCGGCGTCGCTGCCGGCAGTGAAGCCACCGATGCAGTGAACAAGGCGCAGCTGGACGCCGTGGCCAGCACCGCGGATACCACCGCCCATTACTTCCAGGCCCAGCCGGAAGCCGGCAGCGATGCCGGTGCGTTTGCCGAGGGAGAGGGTGCGGTGGCCGCCGGTTCGTCCAGCAACGCGATCGGCGCCGGTGCCGTCGCCCAGGGCGCGGGTGCTTCCGCCGTGGGCGATGACAGCGTCGCCATCGGTCGCAACAGCAGTGCCAGTGGCAACGGCGGGGTCGCCATCGGTGGACTGGGCCAGGCCTACGACCAGTACAATCAGCCGATCATCGGCGATGACGGTCAACCAGAACGTGTCGGCACCACCGCCGGCGCCGATGCCACCGCCGTCGGCAATGGTGCGCAGGCAACGGGTGCGTCGGGCAATGCGTTCGGCAGCGCGGCCAAAGCCACCGGCGACAACAGCGTGGCTGCCGGTGGCAAGTCGCGGGCGACCGGCAGCTACGCGGTCGCTGTGGGCGACAGTGCGTTCGCCAGCAGCGACGACAGCACCGCCGTCGGCGGCTACAGCTGGGCCACCGCCAGTGGCGCCAGCGCATTCGGTTCGGGCGCATGGGCCACCGCCACCAACGCATCCGCCTTCGGCAATGCAGCATGGGCCAGCGGCAGTGGCGCCACCTCCATCGGCTACAACAGCTGGGCCAACGGCACCAGCGCCACCGCCGTCGGCCGCGGTGCCTTCGGCTACGGCGACTACAGCGTAGCGTTGGGCTACCAGGCGCTGGGCAACACGGTCAACAGCATCGCCATCGGCACCAATACGGTGGCCGGCGGTGAAAGCGCGATCGCGCTGGGTGCCGGCAGCAACGCCAGCGGCAGCAACGCGGTCGCGTTGGGTGCAGGCTCGGTGGCTGATCGTGACCGCAGCGTGGCGGTTGGCGCTGCCGGCAACGAGCGCCAGGTGACCCACGTGGCCGCAGGTACGCAGGCCACCGATGCGGTGAACAAGGCACAGCTGGATGCCGTCGCGGCGGAAGCCTCCACCACCGGCAAGTACTTCCAGGCCAGCGGCAGTGCCGACAGCGATGCCGGCGCTTACGTGGAAGGGGACAACGCACTGGCTGCCGGCGAGGCATCCAACGCCATCGGCGACGGCGCCATCGCCCTGGGCAGCGGCGCCAATGCACTGGCCAGCAACGCGCAGGCGCTGGGCTTCAATGCCGTGGCCACCGCGGCCAATGCCAGCGCGATCGGTGCCAACGCACAGGCGACTGGCGAGTACGCCACCGCGCATGGCGCGGAAAGTGAAGCCAGCGGTGAACAGAGCGCGGCCTTCGGTGCTGCCTCGATCGCCAGTGGCGCCGGCAGCACCGCCAGCGGCGTGCTGTCCGAAGCCTCCGCAGAAGAGGCGACGGCGGTGGGCTACTTCAGCACTGCCAGTGGTGAAGCGGCCACGGCGGTCGGCAGCGAGAGCGTGGCCAGCGGCACGGCCTCGGCTGCGTTCGGCATCGGTGCGGAAGCCACGGGTGGCTACAGCACCGCCATCGGCGGTTTCGCCAGCGCCTCGGCGTTCAACGCCACCGCGTTCGGCAATTTTGCCAATGCCTCCGGCTCCAACAGCGTGGCGCTGGGCGGCGACTCGGAAGCCTCCGGCGACTACAGCACGGCCACCGGTCAGGGCAGCTTGGCCACCGGTACGAACAGTGTCGCTGTCGGCGGCTCGTTGTTCGGCATTCTCGCCACCGAGGCGTCCGGCAACTACTCCACGGCCGTCGGTGGTGGCGCATGGTCGCCGGGCATCAACAGCACCGCGCTCGGCAATGCGGCCGAGTCGCGCGGCGCCAACAGCGTCGCGCTGGGTGCCGATTCGATTGCAGACCGTGACAACACGGTATCGGTCGGTGGTGGTGGCAACACCCGCCAGGTGACCAACGTGGCGGCAGGTACCCAAGGCACCGATGCGGTCAACAAGAATCAGCTGGACGCCGTGGCATCGGTGGCCGAGAACACCCGCCGCTACTTCCAGGCTAGTGGCAGTGCCGACAGCGATGCCGGCGCCTATGTGGAAGGTGACAACGCGCTGGCCGCCGGCGAAGCGGCCAACGCGATCGGCAACGGTGCCACCGCACTGGGCAGTGGTGCGACGGCGGTCGCCGCCAGTGCCACCGCGGTGGGCCTGGACAGCCTGGCCAGCGGCAGCAATGCCGCAGCGGTGGGCAGCAACGCACAGGCCACCGGTGAAAACAGCGCGGCACTGGGCAGCGGTGCGGTCGCCAGCGAGATCGGCAGCACGGCGACCGGCGCGGGCGCACAGGCCACGGCGGTGTACAGCACCGCCAACGGCTCGGAAGCGCTGGCCAGCGGTGCGCAGTCGCTGGCCAGCGGCTTCCGCAGCGCGGCGTCGGCCGATGGCACCACGGCGGTCGGTGGCTACAGCGAGGCAACGGGTCGCCTCGGCACCGCGCTCGGCTATGGCACCGCCGCGACCGGCGCCAACACCACGGCCGTCGGGTTCGGTGCGGCCGCGGCCGGTACCGGAGCCGTGGCGGTGGGCCAGTCCAGCGAAGCCAGTGGCGAGGAGAGCGTCGCCATCGGTGGCAGCACTTTCTTCGGCCTGATTCCTTCCCGGGCCAGCGGTACCGGTGCGTCGGCGTTTGGCGCCGGCGCCTGGGCCACCGACGACTACGCGACCGCCATCGGCTGGAACTCCTGGGCCGACGCAGCTGATTCCACCGCACTCGGTGCCAGTGCCACCGCCAATGCTGCGAACAGCGTGGCACTGGGTGCAGGTTCCGTTGCCGACCGCGCCAACAGCGTGGCCGTCGGCAGTGCCGGCAACGAGCGCCAGGTGACCAACGTGGCGGCAGGTACCGAAGGCACCGATGCGGTCAACAAGAACCAGCTGGACGCCGTGGCGTCGGTGGCCGAGAACACGAGCCGCTACTTCCAGGCCAGTGGCAGTGCCGACAGCGATGCCGGCGCCTACGTGGAAGGTGACAACGCGCTGGCGGCCGGCGAAGCGGCCAACGCGATCGGCAACGGTGCCACCGCACTGGGCAGTGGTGCGACGGCGGTCGCCGCCAGTGCCACCGCCGTAGGCCTGGACAGCCTGGCCAGCGGCAGCAATGCCGCAGCGGTGGGCAGCAACGCACAGGCCACGGGTGAAAACAGTGCGGCGCTGGGCAGCGGTGCGGTTGCCAGCGAGATCGGCAGCACGGCGACCGGCGCGGGGGCACAGGCCACGGCGGTGTACAGCACCGCCAGCGGCTCGGAAGCGCTGGCCAGCGGTGCGCAGTCGCTGGCCAGCGGCTTCCGCAGCGCGGCGTCGGCCGATGGCACCACGGCGGTTGGTGGTTACAGCGAAGCCAGTGGTCGTCTCGGTTCTGCACTGGGTTACGGCACGATCGCCAGCGGGGCCAACAGTACTGCGACGGGCGTGTTTGCCACGGCCAGCGGCGCCAGCGCGGTGGCCATGGGTGATTCCAGTGAAGCCAGCGGCGATGAAAGCGTCGCCATCGGCGGCAGCACCTTCTTCGGTCTGATCCCGGCCCGCGCCAGCGGCTACGGCGCCGCGGCGTTCGGTGCGGGTGCATGGGCCACCGACGACTACGCCACCGCCATCGGCTGGAACTCGTGGGCCGACGCAGCTGACTCCACCGCACTGGGCGCCAATGCCACCGCCAACGGCAGCAACAGCGTCGCCCTCGGTGCTGCATCGAAGGCAGACCGCGACAACACGGTGGCGGTTGGCAGCACGGGCAGCGAACGCCAGGTCACCCATGTCGCCGCGGGTACCGAAGGCACCGATGCGGTCAACAAGAACCAGCTGGACGCCGTGGCGTCGGTGGCCGAGAACACCAGCCGCTACTTCCAGGCCAGTGGCAGTGCCGACAGCGACGCCGGCGCCTATGTGGAAGGTGACAACGCGCTGGCCGCCGGCGAAGCGGCCAACGCGATCGGCAACGGTGCCACCGCACTGGGCAGTGGCGCGACGGCGGTCGCCGCCAATGCCGCTGCCGTGGGCTTCAACGCGGTGGCGACGGGTGAGGATGGCGTGGCCATCGGCAACAGCGCCAGCAGTACCGCTGGCGGCGCGATCGCCCTCGGTGCGCAGAGCAGCAGCGCCGGGCCGGCCAGCGTCGCCCTGGGCGCGCAGTCGGAAGCGGAGGGCATCGGTGCCGTTGCGGTAGGTGGCATCGCCCAGGCCAGCGGCCTGGCCGCCACCGCCGTCGGTTACGGGGCCACGGCCGACGGTCGCGAAGCGACTGCGGTCGGCAACTTCGCCTATGCCAATGGCTGGCAGTCCACAGCCTACGGTGCGGGTGCCACGTCCAGCTTCTTCGGCACGGCCCTGGGCAGTGGCGCGCAGGCGGCCGACGTCGCCACGGCGGTCGGCCAGGGCACCACCGCGCAGATCGCCGGTGCGGGTTTCGGCGTACAGGCACGCGCCGGCGAGTACGGTACCGCGCTCGGCAACAACGCGGCCACCGGCCTCAATGGCGTGGCGGTGGGCTTCAACGCACTGGCCGGGCAGGATGCCAACAGCGTCGGCAGCGGTCAGCACACCACCGCCATCGGCAGCGAGGCGTGGGCGACCGAGGACGGGGCCACCGTGGTCGGCTACAACAGTTACGCGCAGGCAACCAATGCCACGGTGCTGGGCAGCAATACCTGGACGACCAAGGCCGCCGACAACAGCGTCGCGCTGGGTGCCGGATCGCTGGCGGATCGTGCCAACGCGGTATCGGTCGGCGCGGCGCAGGACTGGGTTGATGCAGCGGGCGTTACCCACAGCGCGATCAACCGTCAGGTCACCAATGTCGCGGCCGGTACCCAGGCGACCGATGCGGTGAACAAGGGCCAGCTGGATGTGGTGGCGGCCACCGCCGATGCCACCGGCCGCCACTTCCGTGCGACCGGTACCGGGACCGCCAGCGCCACGGGCAGCAACGCGGTCGCCGTCGGTTCCGGTGCCAGTGCCAGCGGCAACCGCAGCAATGCGCTGGGCAGCAGTGCCAGCGCCATCGGCAATGCGGCGCTGGCCGTCGGCGCCAACGCCGGCGCGACCGGTGCGAACTCGGTGGCGCTGGGCAGTGGCGCGCGCGCGCTGGACGCCAATGTGGTGTCCGTCGGCGGTGGCAACGGTACCGATGGTCCGGCGACGCGCCGCATCGTCAACGTCGCCGACGGTCGCATCGCCGCAGGCAGCAGCGACGCGGTCACCGGTTCGCAGCTCAACGTCACCAACCAGCGCGTCGGTGCGGTGGAAACCCGGGTCGGCGATTTCGATTCGCGTATCGCGACCGTGGAAACGTCCACTGCCAATGCGGTCGGTTATGACGACGCCAGCCGCGACCGGCTGACCCTGGCCGGCATCGAGGGCACCACGATCGACAATGTCGGCGCCGGCAGCATCGCCGCAGGCAGTCGCCAGGCGATCAATGGCGGCCAGCTGTTCCAGTCGCTCAGCGATGCCGCCAGCTTCCTCGGCGGTGGCGCCAGTGTCGGCATGCAGGGTGTGTTCGTCGCGCCGAACTACGTGATCCAGGGCGCCAGCTACAGCAATGTCGGCGATGCGCTCGGCGCACTGGACCGCAAGGTCAGCGAGATCGACCAGCGCACCGGGGGGGCGAACCGCTCCCGCACCGCCAGCCTGCGTTCGACCAGCACGCCGCTGGAAGGGGGTGCCGGCAGCCTGGCCGCGGAGACGGCCAGCGCCGATGCCGTCCCCACCGTGGCCACTGCCAGCAGCGCCCGGGTACAGGGCGCGCCGACCGCCGCCGCAGCGGGCTCGGGCATCCCGGTCGCCACACCGGCAGCGGGTTTCAACGCGGTCACCGTGGGAGAGGGCGCCGTTGCCAGCGGCGCGTCGTCCACGGCCATCGGCCAGGGGGCCAGTGCGACGGCCGCCAACGCCGTGGCGCTGGGCCAGGGCTCGGTTGCCGATCGTGCCAACACCGTCTCTGTCGGCAGCGAAGGCAACGAGCGCCAGGTCACCAATGTCGCGGCCGGCAGCGCTGCCACCGACGCGGTCAACAAGGGTCAGCTGGACCGTGGTGTCGCCACGGCCAACAGCTACACCGATGGCCAGGTGAAGGCCGTGACCGACAGCTTCGATGTGTTCAAGGGCGAAGTCGATGGCCGCCTGCGTCATATGGACCGTCGCATCGATCGTCAGGGCGCGATGAGCGCGGCGATGCTCAACATGGCCACCAGCGCCGCCGGCATCCGTACCCAGAACCGGGTCGGCGTCGGTGTCGGCTTCCAGGGCGGCGAGTCGGCGTTGTCGCTGGGTTACCAGCGTGCAATCAGCGACCGCGCCACGGTCACCTTCGGCGGAGCCTTCAGCAGCGACGACAGCTCGGTCGGCGTTGGTGCCGGCTTCGGCTGGTAAGCCACTCCATCGCGCCGGCGGCCACCCACGCCGGCGCCACACCCGCAACGAGGGCCTGGGGGAGGTCACGGCAATCCCGGCTGGGCCGGCCGGGAGTCGTCAAGGAATGATGGCCGCAGTGTTGGTTCGATCCATGACCCAGAAGAGGAATTTCGACGTGATCAAGAAGCAGAACCTTCGCATCAACGTGCTTGCCGCCGCTGTGCTGTCGATGACCGCGGTAGGTGCCGTCCATGCCGCCGGGTTGCCGACGCAGGAACCGGCACGCCAGGCGCGCACCGCACAGCCGGGCACCGACCGCATCATCGTCAAGTACCGCGCCGGCACGGCCGCTGCGCTGGATCGTTCGGCCAAGCTGTCCACGGTGCAGTCGGCGCTGACCCGCGCCAGCCTGTCCGGCGGCACTGCGCGCGCCAGTACCCTGGGCCCGCAGGTCGTGCGCAAGCTCGGCGTCGGCGCCGATGTGATCCGCCTGCAGGGCCGCCTGGCCCCGGCTGAACTGCAGCGCGTGCTGAAGGAGCTGAAGGCCGATCCGGCGGTGCAGTACGCCGAGGCCGACGTGAAGCTGCGCCGCAGCGAACTGCGTGCCGGCGACGTGCAGCCGGCGCTGGTGCCGAACGACCAGTACTACCAGCAGTACCAGTGGCACCTGCACAACGCGACCGGCGGCATCAACGCGCCGGCAGCCTGGGATGTTTCGCAGGGCGAGGGCGTGGTGGTGGCGGTGCTCGACACCGGCATCCTGCCGCAGCACCCGGATCTGGTCGGCAACCTGCTGGAGGGCTACGACTTCATCAGCGATGCCGAGACCTCACGTCGCGCTACCGACGACCGTGTACCGGGCGCACAGGACTATGGCGACTGGGTCGAGAACGACAACGAGTGCTACACCGGTTCGCTGGCTGAAGACAGCTCCTGGCACGGCACGCACGTCGCCGGCACCGTGGCCGAGCAGACCAACAACGGTGTCGGCATGGCCGGCGTCGCGCACAAGGCCAAGGTGCTGCCGGTCCGCGTACTCGGCAAGTGTGGCGGCTACCTCTCCGACATCGCCGACGCCATCACCTGGGCCTCCGGTGGCACCGTGACCGGCATTCCGGCCAATACCAACCCGGCCGAAGTCATCAACATGAGCCTGGGTGGCAGCGGCAGCTGCGATGGCACCTACCAGGATGCGATCAATGGCGCGATCTCGCGCGGCACCACGGTCGTGGTGGCCGCCGGCAACGAGACCGACAACGCGTCCAATTACCGTCCTGCCAGCTGCGCTGGTGTGGTGACGGTGGGGGCCACCCGCATCACCGGCGGCATCACCTACTACTCCAACTACGGCACCCGCGTCGATCTTTCCGGCCCCGGTGGTGGTGGCAGCGTGGACGGGAATCCGGGTGGCTATGTCTGGCAGGCCGGTTCCGACGCGGCGACCACGCCGGATTCGGGCAGCTACAGCTACATGGGCATGGGCGGTACCTCGATGGCCTCGCCGCACGTCGCGGCGGTGGCGGCACTGGTGCAGAGCGCGTTGATCGCCGATGGCAAGGAGCCGCTGGCTCCGGCAGCCATGCGTACCCTGCTCAAGGAAACCGCACGCCCGTTCCCGGTGGCCATCCCGTCGGCGACCCCGATCGGTACCGGCATCGTCGACGCCAAGGCCGCACTGGCCAAGGCGCTGGAGGAACCGTGCACCGAGGACTGTGGCCCGGTAGCCACGCCGCTGACCAACAAGGTCGCTGTCGGCGGCCTGTCCGGTGCGACCGGCGGCAGTGCCCTGTACAGCTTCGAAGCGGTGGCGGGCAAATCGCTGAGCGTGATCACCTACGGTGGCAGTGGCAACGTGTCGGTGTACCTGGCCCAGGGCCGCGAGCCCAGCGCGAGCGACAACGATGCCAAGTCCACACGTGCGGGCAACGCCGAAACCGTGCGCGTCAACAAGCCGGTGGCCGGCACGTACTACGTCAAGGTGGTGGGTGAAGCCGCCTACAGCGGGGTGACCATCCTCGCCACGCAGTAATGCCATCGCACTGTCGTAGATGAACTGGCGACGCCCGTCACCCCGCGGTGGCGGGCGTTGTCATTTTTCGAAAGGCGGCGCGATGGCGGCGGAAACCACGGCTTAACTGCTAAAGTCGGGCCGATCGACAGGAGAGTCACGTGAACGCGCTCGCTGCAACCACTGCCGACGACGCCGAGAGCCGCATCCTGGATGCGCTGCTGGCGCGTGGGCGGCTCAAGGAAGGAGACCTGGCCCGGGCGCGGCCGCTGCATGCCGAGGCCGGCGGCAGCCTGCTCGGCCTGCTGGTGCGCCTGGGGCTGGTGTCCGAGCGGGACCAGGCGCAGGCCAGCGCGGATGTGCTGGGCCTGCCACTGCTGGAAGGCAAGCAGGTGCCCGAGACGCCGCCGCAGTCCCTCGCCGAAGGCCTGCCGCTGTCACTGCGCTTCCTCAAGCAGTTCCACGTCTGTCCGCTGGCGCTGGATGAACACGGCGTACGGCTGTGGTTGGCCGATGCCCAC
The DNA here is from genome assembly GCF_014947095.1 of Stenotrophomonas sp. B2. Taxonomy (NCBI): domain Bacteria; kingdom Pseudomonadati; phylum Pseudomonadota; class Gammaproteobacteria; order Lysobacterales; family Lysobacteraceae; genus Stenotrophomonas; species Stenotrophomonas sp. B2. The sequence goes on from NZ_JADCQA010000006.1 coordinate 75,914, forward strand.
GATGTCTACCCGCAGCAGGCCGTGCAGCTGGCACTGGGCGTGCCGGTCACGCCGGTGCTGGGCATGCGGGCGGAGATCGACGATCTGGTCGAGCGCTGGTTCGGCCAGGGCCGCAGCGCGATGGGGGCGATCGTGGAAACCGCCGATGGTGAAGGCGGCGCGGTGGACGACATCGAGCATCTGCGTGACCTGGCCTCGGAAGCGCCGGTGATCCGCCTGGTCAACCTGGTGATCCAGCGCGCGGTGGAACTGCGTGCGTCGGACATCCATGTCGAACCCTTCGAAAGCCGTTTGAAAGTCCGTTACCGCGTCGATGGCGTGCTGGTGGAGGGCGAGAGCCCACCCGCCAACCTGACCGCCGCGGTCATCAGCCGCATCAAGATCATGGCCCGGCTCAACATCGCCGAGCGCCGCCTGCCGCAGGACGGCCGCATCATGCTGCGCGTGCAGGGCAAGGAGCTGGACCTTCGCGTCAGCACGGTACCGACCGCACACGGCGAGAGCGTGGTGATGCGCCTGCTTGACCGCGAAACCGTGGTGTTCGATTTCCATCGGCTTGGCTTCACCGATGCATTCCTGCCGCAGTTCCGCAAGGTCCTGGAGCAGCCGCACGGCATCCTGCTGGTGACCGGCCCGACCGGTTCGGGCAAGACCACGACGCTGTACACCGCGTTGAGCCAGCTCAATACCGCCGACGTCAAGATCATCACGGTCGAAGACCCGGTCGAGTACCAGATCGAAGGCATCAACCAGATCCAGGCCAAGCCGCAGATCGGCCTGGACTTCGCCAATGCGCTGCGCAGCATCGTGCGCCAGGATCCGGACATCATCATGATCGGCGAAATGCGCGATCTGGAGACCGCGCGCATCGCGATCCAGTCGGCGCTGACCGGCCATCTGGTGCTGTCCACCCTGCACACCAACAATGCCGCCGGTGGCATCACCCGGCTGCTCGACATGGGTGTGGAGGACTATCTGCTGACCTCCACCATCAACGGCATCCTCGCGCAGCGTCTGGTGCGCCGCCTGGAACCGACCCACGCCGAGCGCTACCCGGCGTCACCGGAAGAGATCGATCGTTTCGAGCTGCGCCGTCTGCAGCCGGAGGGGGCGATTCACCTGTACCGGCCGCGCCCCTCGGCACTGGCACCGACCGGCTACCTGGGCCGCACCACCATCATGGAATTTCTGGTGATGAACGACGCGCTGCGGCGCGCGGTGATGCGCCGCGATGGCATGGGCGAGCTGGAGCACATCGCGCGCGAAGGCGGCATGCGTACCATGTACGAGGATGGCCTGGCCAAGGCCCTTGCCGGGCAGACGACCATCGAGGAAGTCCTGCGTGTGACGGAGGAGAGCTGATGCGCGCCGGAGCCCGGGGCTGACATGCCGAACTACCGCTACAAGGCCCTCAATCCGCATGGCGAGATCTTCGACGGGCAGATGGAAGCGGCCAGCGAGGCCGACCTGATCGCGCGCCTGCAGGACCAGGGGCATCTGCCGATGGAAACCCAGCTGGCCGATGCGGGGTCCATCGGCGGGGGCAGCTGGCGCAATCTGTTCCACCAGCGCCCACTGCAGGGACCGGCGCTGCTGCAGTTCACCCAGCAGCTGGCGACCCTGCTCGGTGCCGGCCAACCGCTGGATCGCGCGCTGTCGATCCTGCTGGGCCTGCCCGAGGACGAGCGCTCGCGTCGTGCGATCACCGACATCCGCGACGTGGTGCGCGGTGGTGCGCCGCTGTCGACCGCGCTGGAGCGCCAGCATGGCCTGTTCTCGCGCCTGTACGTGAACATGGTGCGTGCCGGCGAGGCCGGCGGCAGCCTGCACGAGACCCTGCAGCGGCTGGCCGATTACCTTGAGCGCGCGCGTGCGCTGCAGGGCAAGGTGATCAATGCGCTGGTCTACCCGGCCATCCTGCTGGTGGTGGTGGGCGGCGCGCTGCTGTTCCTGCTGGGTTACGTCGTGCCGCAGTTCGCGCAGATGTACGAGAGCCTGGACGTGGCGCTGCCGTGGTTCACCAATGCCGTGCTGCAGCTGGGCCTGTTCGTGCGCGACTGGTGGATCCTGCTGCTGGTGGTACCGGGCGTGCTGGCCCTGCTGTTCGAGCGCAAGCTGCGGCAGCCGGCCTTCCGCCTGGCCCTCGACGGCTGGCTGCTGCAACGGCGCAGCATCGGCCGCCTGCTCGGCGAGCTGGAAACCGCACGGCTGGCGCGCACGCTGGGGACGCTGCTGCGTAACGGTGTGCCGCTGCTGGGTGCGCTGGGCATCGCCCGCAACGTACTGGGCAACCGCGCGCTGGCAGCCGACGTGGATACCGCCGCCGACGAGGTCAAGAACGGTGCGGGCCTGTCGCTGGCACTGTCGCGCGGCAAGCGCTTTCCGCGGCTTGCCCTGCAGATGATCCAGGTCGGCGAGGAATCCGGCGCGCTGGACACCATGCTGCTGAAGGCGGCGGATACCTTCGAGCAGGACAGCGCCCGGCGCATCGATCGCCTGCTGGCGGCGATGGTCCCGGCGATCACCCTGGTGCTGGCTTCGGTGGTCGGTGCGGTCATCGTCGCCGTGCTGGTCCCGCTGTACGACCTGACCAATGCCATCGGTTGACGATGGACTCTTCCGCACTTCGACCCAACGCAACCGAAAGGACCGATCATGATCGCTAACCGTCGACCCATCCGCCTGTCCTTCACCGCCGCGCGGCACCAGTCGGGCATGAGCCTGCTGGAGATCATCATCGTCATCGTGTTGATCGGCGCGGTGCTGACCCTGGTGGCAAGCCGCGTGCTGGGCGGTGCCGACCGGGGCAAGGCCAACATCGCCAAGGCGCAGGTGCAGACCGTGGCATCCAAGATCGACAACTACCAGATCGATACCGGCAAGCTGCCGGGCGCGCTCACCGATCTGGTGACCGCACCGGCCGGCGTTGGCGGTTGGCTCGGCCCGTACGCCAAGCCGGCCGACCTCAACGATCCGTGGGGGCACGCGCTGGAGTACCGCGCACCCGGCGAAGGCCAGCCGTATGAGCTGATCAGCCTGGGCAAGGACGGCAAGGCCGGTGGCAGCAGCGTCGATGCCGACATCCGCTACCAGCCGTAATCCCGCATGACGTATTTCCTGCCGCGCCGGTTGCCCCGACCGCGCCTGCACGGCAGGCGCCCGGCGGGGCTGTCGCTGCTGGAGATGCTGCTGGTGATCGCGCTGATCGCGGCCATCGGCCTGATCACCGCGGCGGGACTGTCGCGTGGCTTCGCCGGCATGCAGTTGCGCAGCGCCGGCAAGGACATCGCCAACCAGCTGCGCATGGTGCGTGCACAGGCGATCGCGCGCGGCGAACCGCAGCGGTTCGTGATCGAGCCGGCACGGCATCGCTGGCAGGGGGCGAACCAGCGCCAGGGCGAACTGCCGGCACAGCTGACGGTGCGTTTCGAAGGTGCGGCGCAGCTGGCCACTGCGCCGGGGCAGGGTGTGATCGAGTTCCATCCCGATGGCGGTTCCAGTGGCGGCCGCATCCGCCTGCAGCGTGATGCCGCCGAATGGCGCATCGATGTCGGCTGGTTGACCGGTGAAGTCCGCTCCGGCCCATGGCAGGCGCAGTGATGCGGCGGGCGCGCGGTTTCACGCTGCTGGAGGTGATCGTGGCCTTCGCTCTGCTCGGGCTGGCGCTGACCCTGCTGTTGGGCAGCCTGTCCGGCGGTGCCAGGCAGGTGCGCGAGGCCGAACTGCGCACGCGCGCCGTCCTGCATGCGCAATCGCTGCTGGCTGCGGCGGGCGTGGATGCGCCGCTGCAGGTGGGGCAGCAGCAGGGCGACTGGGAAAACGGGCGCTATCGCTGGGAGTTGCAGGTGCAGCCCTGGACCGAGCCACGCGCCGGCAACGCCGCGGCCACGCAGTCGCCGGGTGCCCCGTGGCTGGCCGAACTGCAGTTGCAGGTGCGGTGGGGCGATGGCGAGCGCGAACAGCTGCGCTGGCGCAGCCTGCGCCTGCTGCCACCAGACCTGGAGCGTGCGCGATGAAGCGGGGCGCTGCGGGATTCACCCTGGTTGAAGTGATGCTGGCGACCGTGCTGCTTGCCGGTGGCCTGGCGCTGGCGTTCGCCAGCGTGCGCTCGGCGATGGCGGTCAGCCAGCGGGGTGAACAGATCGCCGCCGAAAGCGAGCGGATGCGCGCGGTGCAGACCCTGCTGCGGCGACAGCTGGCCGGGGCGATGCGCAGCCCGCTGGAAGTGCCTGACCCGACCCGCGAGCCGGTGTTCTTCCAGGGCGAAGAGCAACGGATGCTGTTCGTCGCTGATCTGCCAGGCTACCTCGGACGCGGCGGGCCCTATCTGCATGCGCTGCAGGTGGATGGCAAGGCCGGCCAGCAGCGTCTGCTGCTGGACCTGGTCCTGCTGCAGGAGGGCGAGCGCATCGCCGAAACGCCGCCACGCCCGCCCGAGGTGCTGGTGGATGGCCTGCAGGCGGTGGAGATGCGCTATCGCGGCATCGATGCCGGCAGCGGGCAGATGACCGAGTGGCTGCCGCGCTGGGAAGACACCCGTCGCCTGCCTCTGCTGGTGGAACTGCGGATCGTGCCGGTCCGCGGTGCCGCATGGCCGCCCCTGGTGGTGGCCCCCCGCCTGGGCGGCGGTGGAGGGGGGCGTTGATGCGGTCGCGCGGGGCCGCACTGGTGCTGGTGCTGTGGTTGATCGCGCTGATGACCGCACTGGTCGGCGCGTTCGCGCTCAGCGCCCGCGTCGAGCATCTGCAGGAGCGCGTGCTCGACGACGATGCACGTGGCCAGGAGCGTGCCCGTGCGGGACTTGAGTACGCACTGATGCGGCTGTCACCGGATCCGCTGCGCGCGCCGTGGCAGGCCGATGGTCGCACCTATCGCTGGCAGTTCGACGGTGCCCGCATCGAGATCCAGGTGCTGGACGAGAACGGCAAGATCAACCTGAACCTGGCCGACGTGGCGCTGCTGACCGCATATCTGCAGGCACTTGGCGAACCGGTGGACAACGCGCGCCAGCTGGCAGGCGCGATCGTCGACTGGCGTGACGAGGACAGCCTGCTGCAGCCCGGCGGCGGTGCCGAGGCACAGGATTACGCCGCGGCCGGGCTGCCGTATGGGCCACGCAACAAGCGCTTCGAGACGCTGGGCGAGCTGCAGCGGGTGCTGGGCATGAACGGGCCGCTGTACCGGAAGATGCTGCCGCACCTGACCCTCTACAGCCGCCAGGCACGACCGGATCCGCGATTCGCCAGCGCTCCCGTGCTGACCGCGCTGGGCCTGGATGCCGACCTCGTGCTGGCGCAGCGGAACCAGCCGGAGCGTGACGGCGATCCGGCGGATGGATCTTCAGCGCTTGCCAGCAGCAGCGGCACCTATAGTATCGAGTCCCGTGTCATCGACGGCAGTGGACGCAGGTCGGTGTTGCAGGCAGTGGTTCGCAATGGCTCCGGGGGGATTCCCGGGCGGTCCTACACAGTGCTTCGCTGGGAGCAGGGAATGACGGCAAGATGACGGCTTGGCAGGACAGTCTGCGGCAGGTGCAGGGCCAGATCGGTCCTGGCGCCGGCCGTTTCCTGCGCTGGTGGCGGCACTCGTTGCTGGCGTGGGTGCCGGCGCGCTGGCAATGGGCGCTGGGCTGGGCCCAGGCACGGTTGCTGCTGCAGCGCGAGGGTGACCAGCTGCAGGTCTGGCGCGAAGCGGGCGAGCGCCGCGAGGCGGTGGTCACCCTGCCGTGGCCCTCGTCTCCGGCCGCACTGGATCGCGTGCTGGAGCCGCGCCTGCGCAGCCTGCCGCGATTCTGGCTGCTGCCGGTGGAACGGGTCCTGCGTCGCACCCTGCGGCTGCCGGCGGCGGCCGGCGACCGGCTGCACGCGGTGGTCGGTTATGAGATCGACCGGCAGACCCCGTTCGAGGCCAGCCAGGTCAGCTATGACGTGCGTGAACTGGGCGTGGCAGGGGAAGGCCAGCTGCAGGTCGAACTGGTGGCCTGGCCGCTGCGCCAGATGGAGGCCTGGCGTGCCAGCGTGGGCGAATGGGGCGACGCCCTGGCCGGCGTCGACGCGATCGATGCACAGGCTGGCACGCTGCAGGTCAACCTGTTGCCGAGCGCCCAGCGCCAGTCGCGGCCCGATCCGATGCGGCGCTGGAACCTGCTGCTGGCCCTGGCCGCGCTGGTGATGCTGGTACTTGCTGGACTGCAGTTGCTGGACAACCGCCGCGCCGCCGCCGACGCACTGCGTGCGGACGTAGAACGCAGCGCGCGCAGTGCCCGGGGTGTAGCCAGTGAACGCGCCCAGCTGCAGGCACTGATCGACGGCGCGGCCTTCCTGGAGTCGCAGCGCCGCCAGCATGCCGGCACGGTGGAAATCTGGAACGAGCTGACCCGCCGTCTGCCTGAAGGAACCTATCTGGAGAAGCTGGCCATCGAGAACAACGGTCTGCAGCTGATCGGGCTCAGCCGCGAAGCCTCGCAGCTGGTGCAGCTGCTGCAGGATGCTCCGCAATGGCGCAAGGTCAACCTGACCGGTGTGCTGCAGGCGGACGGCGCCGGCAGCGGCCGGGACCGCTTCACCATGACTGCCGAACTTCAGCCGTTGCCCGCGGCGGCACCGGCAACGCCGACAGCAGCGACTCCGGAGGCGGCCGATGCCAAGCGCACGCCGTGACCGCTGGCTGGCGCTGGCGCTGCTGCTGGCGGTGCTGGGCCTGGCTTACCTGTTGCTGGTGCACCCTTGGTTCACCCAGCCGCTGCGCGAGATCGATGCCGATGTCGCGGCCCTGCGCGAGCGCCAGCAGCGCGTGCAGGCGCAGCTGCAGCAGCAGCCCCAGATCGAACAGCGGCTGCGCGCCACCCGTGAAGCCTTGCAACGGCAACCCGGCTTCCTGCAGGAGGCCACTGCCGAAGCCGCGGCCGCCGCGCTCGGCGCGCGCCTGCAGGATGCGGTGGCCACTGCAAGCCCCGGCAACCGCAGCTGCACCATCAGCAATCGCACGCCGCTGACCGACAATCGCCGTGATGCCGAGTTCGTCCGTGTCGCCATGCAGGTACGCCTGCGCTGCGGCGTGGCGGAACTGGCGACCGTGCTGCACAGCCTGGAAACCGGCAGCCCGCGGTTGTTCGTGGACAACCTCAATCTCATCGCGCAGCGCTTCCAGCAGTCGCCGAACGAATCCGGGCTGGGCCTGGACGTCTCCTTCGAACTGGCCGGCTACCTGTTGCCCGGTGCCGCCAGTGGCGCTGCGGCAGTACCTCCCGCAGCGGAGCCCGCCGCGGCCGCCCCGGCCCCGGTCGAGCCGCCGCCACCGGCGGCCGCCGAGGGAGAGGAGGTCGCCGATGAAACGTGAGCCCATCAGCCTGCGCACCGGTTTCCTGCTGGCCCTGGCCGGCTGGTCCGCCGCGATATGGCTGGCCACCGGTTTCGGACTGGGCAGTCGCCTGCCGGCCGGCGGGGCCGACGCCGACCCCGCGGCAGCACTGCCGGTGCTGCCGGCGTTCGCTCCGGAACGGATGGCCAGTGCGGACAGCTACAGTGCCATCGCCGCGCGTCCGCTGTTCGCCGAAGACCGCAGGCCGCGCCCTTACCTGCTGGGCGGCAGTGAACCCAGCGCCAGTGCCGCATTGCGCCTGACCGGTGTGCTGCTCACGGACGACTTCGGCCTGGCCACGTTCAGTACGGAGCAGAACCGCTCGCTGCGCCTGCGCCTCAATGGTGACGCGGTCGACGGTTGGCAGCTGGTTGCGCTGCAGCCCCGCCAGGCGACGGTGATCGGCCCGGGCGGCAGCCAGGTGCTGGAACTTGCCGTGTTCAACGGGCAGGGCGGGGAGCCACCGACGGTCCTGCGCGGCAGTGCCGGTGCATCCGCACCGGGTGTGCCGGTGCCACCGCCGGTAGTGCCGCTGCCGGCGCAGGCCGCGCCGGCACAGGCGGCGACCGCACCGCAACGTGCAGCCGACGCCACACCCGCGCCGGCGTCTGCTGCCGCACCCCCGCCGCCGGCCAACAGCAACGGGCCCAGCGAAGCGCAGATGCAGGCCATCCGCGAGCGCATCCAGGCCCGCCGCCGCCAGCTGCAACAACAACAGCAACAGCAACAGCAACAACAGTCGCCGCCGCCTTCGGGCAATGGCGCCAACCGGTAGAGTGAGAGCATGAGCCTGCGTTTTCTTCCTTGGTCCTTCGTGCTCGCGCTGCTGGTGGGCTGCAGTACCGTCTCCAGCCCCCATGTGCAGCGCAAGGGCGCCCTGCAGCCTGCGCCCAGCGCCGGCCAGGCCGCAGCGGACGTCCAGGCCGATGCGGCGGCCGACAGCCAGGGGGCACCGCAGGCGGTCATCCGCCGTGGCACCGGCACGATGATCAACCGCGAGGCCGCGCGCGCGCCGTCGCCGGCATTGCATGCGGCCGGCACCGGCAGCGCCACGTTCAACTTCGAGGGCGAATCGCTGCATGCCGTGGTCAAGGCGATCCTCGGTGACATGCTGGGCCAGAACTATGTGATCGCGCCGGGGGTGCAGGGCACGGTCACGTTGGCCACGCCCAAGCCGGTCTCGCCGGCACAGGCGCTGAACCTGCTGGAGATGGTGCTGGGCTGGAACAACGCGCGCATGGTGTACAGCGGCGGGCGCTACAACATCGTTGCCGCCGACCAGGCGCTGGCCGGCACTGTCGCGCCGAGCACCGCACCGGCCTCCAGCGCGCGCGGCTTCGAGGTCCGGGTGGTGCCGCTGCAGTTCATCTCCGCCACCGAGATGAAGAAGGTGCTGGAGCCGTACGCGCGGCCCAACGCCATCGTCAACGTCGACAGCGGCCGCAACGTGATCACCCTCGGCGGCACCCGTGCCGAGCTGGAGAACTACCTGCGCACAGTCGAGATCTTCGATGTGGACTGGCTGTCGGGCATGTCGGTGGGCGTGTTCCCGATCACGTCCGGCAAGGCCGAGCAGGTTGCCAGCGACCTGGAGAAGGTGTTCGGCGAGGAAAGCAAGACGCCCAGCGCCGGCATGTTCCGCTTCCTGCCGCTGGAAAACGCCAACGCGGTCCTGGTGATCACCCCGCAGGTGCGCTACCTGGACCAGATCCAGCAATGGCTGGACCGCATCGATACGGCCGGTGGCAGTGCTCGCCTGTTCTCCCATGAGCTGCGCTACATCAAGGCGCGCGATCTTGCCGAGCGGCTCAGCGAGGCGTTCGCCAGCAGCGGCAAGCGGGGCGGCTCGAGCCCTGCATCGCTGGCCCCGGGTGCCATTCCGTCGCAGCTGGACAGCGACAGCGACCGTGGCATCGACAGCAACAACAGCAGCAGCTTCGGCTCGACCCCGGGCAGCAGTTCCAGTGGCGGTAATGGCAGCTTGAACCTGCCGCAGCGCCAGTCCGGCAACGTCAGCGTCAGCCTGGAAGTGGAAGGCGACCGGGTCGGCGTGTCGGCGGTGGAGGAAACCAATACGCTGCTGGTGCGCGCGACGCCGCAGGCCTGGCGCTCGATCCGCGAGGTGATCGAGAAGCTGGACGTGATGCCACTGCAGGTACATATCGAGGCCCAGGTGGCCGAGGTCGCTCTGGATGGCGACCTGAAGTACGGCGTGAACTGGTTCTTCGACAACGCCGTGGCCGGGCGTGCACTGACCGGAGCCTTGAGCGGTGTGACCTTGCCGGCCGCGGCGGGTGGCTCCTGGAGCAGCTTCGCCGGTGCTGCGACCGGCGGCGAAGGCCTGGGTTGGGCGTTCACCGGCCACAATGGTGCAGCGGTGGTGAGCGCGCTGGACAAGGTCACCGATGTGCGACTGCTGCAGACCCCGTCGGTGTTCGTGCGCAACAACGCCGAGGCCACGCTCAACGTGGGTGACAAGGTGCCGATCAGCACCACCACGGTGAACACCGGCGTCGGCACCAGCAGCTACAGCTCGGTGCAGTACATCGATACCGGCGTGATCCTGAAGGTGCGCCCGCGCGTGACCCGCGACGGCACGGTGTTCCTGGACATCGTGCAGGAAGTCAGCAGCGCGTCGGATGTGCCGGAGAACTGCAATCCGCAGGAGCGCAACTGCAACCCGCGCATTTCCACCAAGAAGCTGGCTACCGAGGCCGCCGTACAGAGCGGCGACACCATCATGCTGGCCGGCCTCATCACCGACTCGGCCACCGATGGCAGCAGCGGCATTCCCGGCCTGAGCCGGATTCCGGTGATCGGCGCACTGTTCGGGCAGAAGAGCCGCACCAGCCGTCGTTCGGAGGTGATCGTGCTGCTGACGCCCAGCATCGTTCGCAATGCGCAGGAAGCGCGCACGCTGACCGACGAGTACAGCGAGCGCTTCCGGGCGATGGAGCCGCTGAACCAGCCGCGCGCAAAGAAGTAGGGGGTTACGGCGGGGCGACACCCGCCGTTTCCATGAACCCCGCTTCGGCTCCGGCCTCTGCACGTGCCGGGTGCAACCCGGCCAACACCCTCCCGGTGCTACGCTGTGGCCACCGACAACCACGGAGGCGGGATGGGGGCGATCGTGTTGTTGCCGCTGTGCGTGGACGATGCGGCGCTGGACCGGTGTCTGGCCGCACTTGATGCCGGTACGGCACCGGGTACCGCGGTCTGGTTGGCCGACGATGCCCAGACCGGACCACGCGCTCAGGCGGTCGTCGAGCACTGGCTGGCGAACACGCCACTGCAGGCCGAGTACACCCGCCGCGCCCGGCCGCTGGGCGAGGTGGCCCATCTGGATGAAATGCTGCGTGCCTGCGAGGGGCTCGATGTGGCCGTGCTGGCACCGGACAGCGTACCGGCGCCGGGATGGCTGCAGCAGCTGCAGGACGCCTTCGCCCGCGATGCGGCCATTGCCACCGCCACGCCCTGGTGCAATGCAGGCGAGACCGCGGCCTGGCCCCGGCTGGGCGAGATCAATGCCGAGCCCACCGATACTGCGCTGCTGGCGCAGACCTGCGCCGCACTGCCGACCCTGCACCCGGAGCTGCCATCGGCGGTCACGCATGCGGTACTGGTGCGCGGCAATGCACGTCGCCGTGCCGGCGGACTGGACGTGGAAAGCTACGCCGGCTGGAACGCTGCGCTGGTCGATCTGAGCCTGCGCATGGCGGGCCTGGGCTGGCGCAACGTGCTGTGCGAGAACGCGTTCGTCAGCCGCGCCGGCGAAGCGGTCAGCCGCGATGGCGATCTGGATGCGTTGGCCGCGCGGTGGCCTGGCTGGGTGCCACGCCTGGCCGACTTCCTGATGCACGATCCGCTGCACGAACTGCGCGCGGACCTGCAGCAGCGGATGCGGCAGGCGATAATGCCGCGCGAACAGGGCGATCTGTTCGTCCCGTCCGCGTCGGAGCCAACCGCTTGAATGCCGCCATTGCCGCCATCGTCGTTACCTACCAGAGCGGCAGCACCATCGATGCCTGCCTGTCGCGGCTGCGCCAGTCGCAGGATGTGGCGGAAATCCGGGTGATCGACAACGGTTCGGTGGATGGCACGCTGGATATCGTGCAGCGGCACGCCAGCCACGACCCGCGCGTGCGCTTCATCGGCAACCCGGACAATCCGGGCTTCGCCGCCGCCAACAATCAGGGCGCGGCCGATTCGCACAGCCCATGGCTGGCGTTCATCAACCCGGACCTGATGGTCGAGCCGGAAACCCTGGCCAGGCTGCGCGATCGCGCACACGTGCTCGGTGACTGCCTGCTCGGGGTCGAGCAGGTGGATGAGCACGGCCATGCCGATGAGGCGGTGCGCCGCCGTGATCCGGATTTCCTGGCCATGCTGCGCTCGCCGGGCAGCGGCTCGAAACTGGCGATTCCGCGCGATCCGGCACAGACGCTGCAGCCGGTGCCGGCGCTGTCCGGCGCGCTGCTGCTGATGCCGCGGACGCTGTTTGATCGTCTCGGTGGCTGGGACGCCGGTTACCGGTTGCACGCCGAGGACCTGGACCTGTGCCGGCGCGCGCGTGAGGCGGGCGCGGTGGTGGCGATCGCCAACGACCTGCAGGTCACCCATGTGCGCGGCGTGTCCAGCCGTTCGCGGCCCTTCTTCGTCGAGTGGCACAAGCACCGCGGATTGTGGCGTTACTTCCGCAGGTTCGAGGCGCCACAGCGCTCGTTGCTGGTGCAGGTGGCGGTCTGGGGGGCGATCTGGGCGCACGCGCTGCTGCTGGTGCCGAGACTGCTGCGCAGATCCCTGTAGTGTCGAGCGTGTCCGGCGGCGGCGCGCATGGGCGGGCCCCCCGGTTCACCCCGCCGGGCGCATAATCCGCCTCATGCCTATCATCCAGTCCCTGCTCGACACCGATCTGTACAAGTTCACCATGATGCAGGCGGTGCTGCACCAGCACCCCGGCGCCCAGGTGCAGTACCGGTTCAAATGCCGCACGCCCGGCATCGACCTGGCCCGCTTCATCGACCAGATCGATGAAGAGATCGACCACCTGTGCAGCCTGCGCTTCAGCGACGCCGAGCTGGATTACATGCGTGGCCTGCGCTTCGTGAAGCCCGATTTCGCCGATTTCCTCGGCCTGTTCCACCTGGACCGCAAGTACATCCAGCTGCGTGCCTCGACCCGGGTGCCCGGCGAGATCGAACTGGACATCACCGGGCCCTGGCTGCATACGATCCTCTTTGAAGTGCCGCTGCTGGCCATCATCAACGAAGTCTGGTTCCGCAACACCACCACGCCCGACTTCGCCGAGGGCGAGCGCCGCCTGCAGGCCAAGGCCGCGCTGCTGCGCGACACCCCCGGCTTCGAGCAATGCCGCATCGCCGACTATGGCAGCCGCCGTCGCTACTCGCGCGACTGGCATGCGCGCCTGCTGCCGCTGCTGCGCGATGCGCTCGGCCCGCAGCTGGTCGGCACCAGCAACGTGCATTTCGCCCGGCTGTACGGCATGACCCCGCACGGCACGATGGCGCACGAGTACCTGCAGGCATTCCAGGCGCTGGGGCCGCGGCTGCGTGATTCGCAGGTGGCGGCATTGGAGTCATGGGCGCGCGAGTACCGCGGTGACCTGGGCATCGCGCTGTCCGACGTGGTCGGCCTGGACGCCTTCCTGCGCGACTTCGACATGTATTTCTGCAAGCTGTTCGACGGCGTGCGCCATGACTCGGGCGATCCGTTCGACTGGGGCGACCGCATGCTGGCGCATTTCCAGCAGCGCCGGGTCGATCCGCGCAGCAAGGTGCTGGTGTTCAGCGATGGGCTCGACATCGCCAAGGTGATGCGCCTGTACGACTATTTCCGCGGTCGCTGCCAGGTGGCCTTCGGCGTCGGCACCCACCTGACCAACGATCTGGGCCCGACGCCATTGAACATCGTCATCAAGATGGTCCGCTGCAACGGCCAGCCGGTGGCCAAGCTCAGCGATTCGCCGGGCAAGAGCATGTGCGACGACCCCGGCTACCTGGCCTACCTGCGTCAGGTCTTTGAACTGCCGGACCCGGCTTAAAGGTAGTCGACCACCACCAGGTAGGCGCCCCGCAGCGGTTGCTGCTGCGGCGCTTCCACGCGGTAGCGCTCGGAGAAGGCGATGTCGCCGACGCGCATGGCGCTGGCCGACACGGCCAGCTGCTGGCCATGGCGCTTGCCATCGCGCAGCGTCGCGGCCTGGCTGTCGCCCACCGCGGTCACCGCCACCGTCGAGCCCTTGGCCGACGGCGGGCAGGCCGCCAGGCTCAGCTCGCCCTGGGACAGGGCCGTCGTGCAACCCGGCTCGGCGATGCGGCCGCTGAACCGGATGCTGCCACTGCTGGCCTGGGCCAGCGCACTGACGGACATCAGGGCCACGCACAGCAGAAGGGAAGTCCTCATGACACGTTCTCTGGTTCGGTGTGTCCTAGTTAGCGACAGCTCCGGACGGCCTTTAATAGGCAAAATCCGAATCTGCTAGGGCCATCACCAACAAAGAGTGATGCGCATCAAATAAGGCGCTGGCCGCCTGAAAACAGCCTCTTTCAGGCGCGCCCGCCACCGGGGTCGAAGACGTCATCTGCTGTCGTTCCCCCACCTTTGCCGGCCCGCGCCAGTTCCCCATCGGCCGCCGAGCCAAAAGTGCCTATCACGTCACATTTTGGGTGTCAATAAACCATCGTTCAGAAAAATAATGGGACTTTCATCACAGTTCTGCATATACTTGCGTCACGGATTCAGGGGTAGGTATGTCCGAATCCGGCCACAGGTGAGACGCAAGGATGGGTCTTGAAGCCCGGCAGTGCTCCTTGCTTCCTCCTCTACTTCCATCTCTTCAGTAGGGTTAGGTAAAAGCAATGCACAAGATCAACATCATCGCGGCTCTCATGCTGGCCGCTGCTCCGCTGGCCGCCAACGCTGCCGACGGCACCATCACCTTCAATGGCAAGGTGACCGACAAGACCTGCACCATCTCGACCCCGGGCGGCAAGGACTTCGCCGTTACCCTGCCGACCGTGTCCAAGAACACCCTGGCCACCGCCGGTGCCGTCGCGGGCCGTACCCCGTTCGCCATCAACCTGACCAAGTGCAGCGCCGGCAACGTCGCCACCTACTTCGAGCCGGGTTCGACCGTTGACTTCAACAGCGGCCGCCTGATCAACCAGGCTTCGGCCAACGCTGCCGGCAACGTGCAGCTGCAGCTGCTGGGCTCGAACAACCAGTTCCTGCCGGTGAAGGCCGCAGGCACCGGTCTGGCCCAGGACAACTCGCAGTGGGTGACCGTTGCCACCGACGGCACCGCCAACCTGAACTACTACGCGGAGTACTACGCCACTGCCGCCGCCACCCCGGGCGACGTCACCAGCAGCGTCAAGTACACGATCATCTACAACTGATCATCGCCGTACCCGCACTGGCCGGCGTACGCGCCGGCCAGCGCTCCGCGGCCCCTGGCCACACACCTCGAGCGTAGTACTTCCGATGAAAGCTCTCTTTCCCCGGGCGCTGCTGCTGGCAGCGTCGACGCTGCTCTTCTGCCAGGAAGCCATGGCAGGCGTGGTGGTCAATGGCACGCGTGTGATCTATCCGGCGCAGTCGCGCGAAGTCACCGTGCAGGTCGACAACGTGGGCGACTCGCCCGCGCTGGTGCAGGCCTGGATCGACAGTGGCGACGCCAACCAGACGGCCGACACCAGTGATGCCCCGTTCGTGCTGACGCCGCCGATCAGCCGCGTCGAGCCGGGCCGCAGCCAGGCGCTGCGCCTGATCTTCTCCGGCGCGCAGTTGCCGACCGATCGCGAGTCGGTGTTCTGGCTGAACGTGCTGGACGTGCCGCCGTCGCCGGACAACGCCGAGAACGGTGAGCAGAACTACCTGCAGGTCGCGTTCCGTTCGCGCCTGAAGCTTTTCTATCGGCCGCAGGGCCTGAAGGGCGTCGCCAACGACGCACCGGCAGCCCTGCGCTGGACCCGCAGCGGTGACCGCCTGCGGGTGGAGAACCCGAGCCCCTTCCACGTGACCCTGGCCGAAGTGCATGCCGTGACCGGCAGCAGCGAAAAGGCGGTCGAGGACAAGGGAACGATGGTCGCACCGAAGCAGAACCTGGAGTTCGCCGCACCGGCGGGCACCACCGAGGTGCGCTTCATCACCATCAACGATTACGGCGGTCGGGTGGAGCACAAGGTCCGCCTCGACAGCACCGGGGGCTGAACGCGCCGCGCTGGCCAGGGCCTGCGCATCCCGCCACCGCCGCCGTGCGGCGAATTGAAGGAATGTCAGTGTGATCGGAAACAGATTGACATTGTCGATCCATCAGGCGCTTTGCCTGTTGGCTGCCGGCGTGGCCTGCCCAGGATGGGCGCTGGCTGCCCCGGCCAATCTCGGCGAACAGGCGCTGATGGCGCAGACTGGGGCGGCGACCGCGCGTGCGCCGGAGTCGGCGCAGTTCAACTCCAGCTTCCTCTCCGGCCAGGCCAAGCAGGTCGATCTGGCGGCCTTCAGCAACGGCAACCCGATGGTCGCCGGCACCTATCGCGTGGACGTCTACGTCAATGGCGCCTGGCAGGGCCGCCGCGACGTGCAGTTCAAGGCGGATGCACAGGGGCGCGTCGATGCCTGCCTGGCGCTGCCGATGCTCGAGGAAATGGGCGTGGACAGCGAGGCGGTGCTGCTGCAGCAGGATCCGTCGGTGCCGACCGATACCTCCACGTGCGTGCCGGTGCAGCAGCGCATGGCCAATGCCTATGGCGTCTATGACAGCGGCAACCTGCGTTACGACCTGAGCATCCCGCAGGTGTTCCTGCGCCGCGAAGCGCGTGGCTACGTCAACCCCGCGCTGTGGGACCGTGGCATCAACGCCGGCTTCGTCGGTTACAGCTTCAATGCCATCGACAGCGACAGCCGCGTCGAAGGCGGCCAGCGCAACCGCAGCGCCTATCTGGGCCTGAATGCCGGCCTGAACCTGGGTGGCTGGCAGTTCCGCCACGATTCCAACCTGACCTGGACCGAGGGCGACGGCCGCCACTGGCAGAGCATCGCCACCTACGCCCAGCGCGGCATCCCGAAGATCCGCGGCATGCTCACTGTGGGCGAGGCCTACACCACCGGCGAACTGTTCGAGTCGATCGGATACCGGGGTGCCAGCCTGGCCAGTGACGACCGCATGCTGCCCGATTCGCTGCGCGGCTACGCGCCGGTGGTACGCGGCATCGCCGAGACCAATGCCCGGGTGGAAGTCCGGCAGAACCAGCAGCTGATCTATTCCTCCACCGTATCGCCAGGCAGCTTCGTCATCGACGACCTGTACCCGACCGGTTACGGCGGTGACCTGGAAGTGAGCGTGATCGAGGCCGATGGCCGCCGCCGCGAGTTCAAGGTGCCGTTCGGTTCGGTGCCGCAGATGCTGCGCGAAGGCGTCTCCCGCTACTCGGTGACCGCCGGCCAGGTCCGCAACGAGCTGCTGCGCGATGAACCCTGGCTGGCGCAGGGTACCTACCAGCGCGGCATCGGCAACCAGCTGACCCTCTACGGCGGCAGCGCGCTGAGCGAAGGCTACGTTTCACTGCTGTACGGCATTGGCCTGTCCACCCGGATCGGTGCGTTCGCGGCCGATGTCACCCATGCCCGCACGTCGTTCAACCACTACGGCGACCACACCGGCGCCAGCGTGCGCCTGAGCTACAGCAACATGATCGGCGAAACCGGGACCAACCTGACCCTGGCCGCCTATCGTTATTCGACCGAAGGCTACTACAGCCTGCAGGACGCTCTGTACGGACGCGACGCGGATGATCGCGGCATCGACCCGACCACCCGTGGCCGCCAGCGCAGCCAGTTCCAGCTGACCCTGAACCAGCCGCTGGGCCGCCGTGCCGGTGCGCTGTACGTCACCGGTTCGGTGCGTGACTTCTACGACCGTTCCGGCACCTCCAAGCAGTACCAGGTGGGCTACAACAACGCCTGGCGCTCGGTGAACTACGGTTTCTCGGCACTGCGCACCGAAGAAGGCATCCTCGGCCGGGCCGACACCCAGTACCTGTTCTCAATGAGCGTTCCGCTGGGCCGCGGGACCCATCCGGTGTCGTTCAGCGCCGACCTGGGCGCGCGTGACCGTGGTGGCTACGACAACAGCCGCGTGGGCATCACCGGTTCGGCCGGCGTCGACAACAACTTCAGCTACGGCGTGGCCCTGTCCGATTCCCGCGAGGGCAACACCACCGCGGTCGGCAACGCCGAGTACCGCAGCCGCTACACCGCGTTGAACGCGACCTACAGCCATTCCAGCGATTTCCGCCAGGCATCGGTGGGCGCCAACGGCAGCGTGGTCATGCATCCGGGCGGCGTCACCTTCACTCCGCAGCGTGGCGATACCATGGTGCTGGTCGAGGCGCCGGGCGCGCGCGACGCGCAGGTGACCAACGCACCGGGCCTGCGCATCGATGGTCGCGGCTACGCCGTGGTGCCGTACGTATCGCCGTACCGCCTGAACACCGTGACCCTGGATCCGCAGGGCATGGCGCATGACGTCGAGCTGGAAAGCAGCAGCCAGTCGGTTGCACCGTTTGCCGGTGCCATCAGCTACCTGCGCTTCGATACCCGCAAGGGCAACGCGCTGCTGATCCAGGTGCGCAATCCCGATGGCCGCACCCTGCCGTTTGGCGCACAGGTCAAGGACGAGCAGGGCCAGCCGGTGGGCATGGTCAGCCAGGGTGGCCGCCTGTATGTGCGCAGCGAGCAGGATCACGGCCGCCTGCAGGTGGAGTGGGGCGCCGGCGCCGACCAGCGCTGCACCGTCGATTACCAGGTTCCGGCGGGCGCCGATGCGTCCAAGACCGGCTTCATCCCGCTGGAGGCAGCATGCCGATGATTCTTTCCCGTGGCCGCAAGGCGCTGGCCGCACTGGCCGTGCTCACGGGCGCCCTCGTGGCGGCGCCTGCGTTTGCCAGTTGCTACATCACCCAGTCCGGGTTCCAACCCCAAGACGTGACCATGGACATGGGCCAGATCGTGATTCTTCCCAGCACCCCGGTCGGCGGCGTGATCAAGGAACTCATTGTCAACATCAATCAACGCAACAGCGTCGCTTACTGCGATAGCCGGGGCGGCAACGCCAGCGGTCGCTTCGTCAATGCGGCACAGCAGACGCCGGTACCAGGATTCAGCAACGTATACGCAACCGACGTGGCAGGTGTTGGCATTCGCGTCTATCGCGATTCCGGTGATATCCAGACCTACTATCCTCACACGCTGATCCTGCGAAGCAATACCAACGTCTCGTTGAGCGGAGGCCGCTTCCGTGTCGAACTGATCAAGACGGCAGCTCAGACAGGATCGGGCGTTATCGCGCCGAATGGACGTTTCACCACCTATTACTACGATGGCGATGGTGCCAGCCGGCCGGTGCTGACCTCCACCTTCAAGGGATCGGGCACCACCGTGGTCAGCCCGACCTGCGAGGTGGACGCCGGCAGCCGAAACATCGCGGTGGACTTCGGCAGTGTCCCCAACACCTCGTTCACCGGCGTCGGTTCGCGCGCGGTCAACCGTGACTTCGACATCCGCTTGAACTGCCAGGGCAGCAATGTTGCTGCCTACCAGAGCAAGATCGGCATCCGCCTGGATGCCGACCAGGACAGCTCCAACATGCCGGGCGTGCTGAAGCTCAGCGCGGCTGCCAACAGCGCGACCCGCATCGGCATCCAGATGGTCCAGCGCGATGGCACCACCGAGCGCGAAGTGCGCTTCGGCCAGGCGATCAATGTCGGCACCACCATACCGGGCACCAGCACCATGACCCTGCCGCTGCGCGCCCGCTATGTACAGACCCAGGCCGGTACCGTCGGTGCCGGTGTCGCGAACGGACAGGCGACTTTCACCATCCAGTACGAGTAGCGGCCAACGGCCGTTCCACCGCTGCGCTGTGCCCCAACGTTGCCTGTTCCGCAGGCGACGTTGACTGCGTCTTGATCCCGGAAATACCAAGATCGGAGCTGCCATGAACGTATCGCAGCACGAGTGTGATGCGCGTCATGAAATTCGAGTCACCCAACACAGCACCTCCGCTGCCGCAGCGTCGGCTCGGCTGAGGTCCGCTGAAAGGACCCGGCATGACAGCGCCCCATCTTGCCATCGCCGGTTTGCCGCCCGAGTTCGTCGAGATGCACGGCGGTGGGCTGTACTGGGTCGTCGCGGCCGGAAGCGCGCCGGCCGACCTGGTCGGCGCAGGTGTGCTGGGGTCGGCCAGCGACGTGCGAGACGCCGTGCTGGCGACGCTGGGGCGCGGCGCCGATGCGATGCTGGCCGAGCTGCCGCCGGGGGAGGGGCCGGCGCGGTTGCGTCTGTTCCGTTCCTCGGCCGCTGCCATGCAGCGGACCCTGCGCGGTCTGGCGGTTGATCTTCCCCGCGCGGCCACCGCCGCGACCCGCCTGTGCATGGTGCAGTTTCCGCTGGCGGCGCTGGAAGGCTGGAGCGATGCCCGGCTGGCGGCATGGAACCGGCAGCTGCAAGCCTGGGCGGAGCAGGCCGGCACGGTGCTGCTGCTGCTTTGCCACGGTGAAGTGGCCACCCTGGCGCCGCGCCTGCTGGCCTTGAACCGGACCTGTTCCGGCGTCGCCCAGCTGCATCCGCACCGCGGTGCGCTGCAGCTGCTGCTGCATTACTGGGCCAACGCCCATGGTGTGGTGGCCCGCCGTGCCTTCGCGATCGAAGCGGCAGAAGGCGGGTTGCGCCGCGTGCCAGAAGAGGCGGACAGCGTGCTCTCTGCGGTCGAGGCCAGCGGCGGCGATCGTGATCTGTACCTGGCCGAGGCCGACGTGCTGGAAGGCGCTCCGCCGCTGTCGCCCGCCTGGCGGCTCCACGATGGCTGGGCGGACCTGCTGCCTTCGGCGCTGCAGGCGCGGGAGGCTACGGTGGTGCTGGCGATCCGCAGCAACGACCAGGTGGACACACTGGCACGCCTGCTGCATCGGCTGCGCCGCGAGCGCGGCGACCTGCTGAAGCTGGTGGTGCGCGAGGTGCAACCGTGCCTGCGCTACGCCGACGAGCGCCTGCTGCTGCAGTGCGGCGGCAACATGGTGGTGCCGGCGGCGACTCCGCTGCCGCGGCTGCTGACGCTGCTGGAGACGGTGCAGCGGCAGTGTTGGCAGGGGCAGCTGGCGGCCGACCCCGAACCGTTGATCCGTGCCCACCGGCCACCGGAAGTGAATGGAATCGTGGCGGCCGACCGCTTCCGGCAGATCGTCGGCGAACGCATCGATCAGGACGGCAGCGCGGTGGAAAGCGCCGTGCTGGCGCTGCAGCCGGTGGCCGGGCTGCGCGCGGAACAGACCCTGCAGCAGTTGAACATCCGCAGGCAGGGGGATGTGGCCTGCGTGTACCGCGGCCAGGTCCGCCTGTTCCTGTTCGGCTGCCGCCGCGATGCGGTCGAACAGGCGCTCTCCAACCTGTACCGGCTGCCCTGGCGCGAGCTGTTCGATGGCTACCAGCGCCTGGCCGAGTACGACATCGCAGCGATGAATGCCCGCGGCAGCGACTCCGAATCCGAGACGCTGCCCGCCCCTGCCGTTCCGTTGCCGCAACCCGCGGCCCCGGTCAACGAGGTCGCATTCAACGCCCCCATCCCGTTCCGGTTGGGAGATTCCGCATGACCACCGACCAGCAGCTGTGGACGCTGATCGCGGCCTGTGCGCTGGTGATGATCCCGTTCGGCGTGATGCTGGGCGCGCTGTGGCGCGCGATGCGTCGCCGCGCAGCGTCCTGGCTGCCCCCACGGCACCTGCGGCGGGCGGGCGTGCGGGTGCGCGATGCGCGGAGGCCGTAATGAGCGCACAGCTGACGCCCGCATCGCGGTTCGTGTGGTCGGACCTGCGCGGCTGGAACCTGTATTTCCTGTCCAAGGTGGTGCTGGCCTGGATGGGCGCGCTGGACCTGAAGATCCTGCCCAACCTGTTGCTCCTGGCCGCCCTGCTGGTGCCACTGCCGTGGCGATGGGCACGCATCACACGCACGGTCGTCGCCATGCCGGTGGCCGTGGTGCTCTACTACCAGGACACCTGGTGGCCGCCCTTCCAACGTCTTCTCGCACAGCCGGGCGTGCTCGATTTCTCCGCCGACTACTGGCTGGAGCTGGCGCAGCGCTTCATCAACTGGCAGATGGTCGCGGTGCTGGCGCTGCTGGTGGTTGCCTACCTGCTGCTGAAACCGTGGCTGCGCATCACGACGCTGAGCGTGCTGGGCATGCTGGGCATGGCGGTGGTGGCACTGCCATTGCCGGCGGGCCTGAACTGGGGAACGTCGCAGGCCACCGCAGCGACCGGCGGTGCTGACGCCGCTGCCGGCGCACTTGCGCCGGCCAGCAACGAGACACTCAATGCCTGGCTGGCAGCCTTCTACCAGCAGCAGTCGGGCCTGAAGACGGTGTTCCCGGCGCCGGCCAGCGCTGCGCCGTTCGACGTCATCATCCTCAACATCTGTTCGCTGGCATGGAGTGATCTGGACGAAGTCGGCATGCGCCAGAACACGCTGCTGGACCACATGGACCTGATCTTCGACGATTTCAACTCGGCCACCGCCTACAGCGGACCGGCGGCGATCCGCCTGCTGCGCGCCAGCTGCGGACAGACCTCGCACACCGCATTGTTCGACCCGGTGCCAGCCGAATGCCAGTTGTTCTCCAACCTGCAGCGCCTGGGTTTCCAGAGCGAGCTGGCGATGAACCACGATGGGCACTTCGACAACTTCATCGGCGAACTGAGCCAGTACGGTGGGTTGCAGGCACGGCCGATGGACATCAGCGCGTTTCCACGGGCGCTGGTCGCGTTCGACAAGTCGCCGCTGCGCCGCGATGGTGACGTGCTGAACGCCTGGTGGAAGCAGCGCCAGGCCGAACAGGCGCAGCAGGTCGCGCTGTTCTACAACACGATCTCCCTGCACGACGGCAACCGCATCGTCGGCGCCGACGGTCGTGCCAACGCGGCTGACTACAAGGCCCGCGCGCAGATGGTGCTGGGTGACATGGCAGGCTTCGTCGAAGCGGTGGAGCGCAGTGGCCGTCGCGCCATGATCGTCGTGGTGCCCGAGCATGGCGCGGCGCTGCATGGCGACCGCATGCAGATTCCCGGCATGCGGGAGATTCCGAGCCCTTCGATCACCCATGTGCCGGTCGGCGTCAAGCTGGTCGGGATGGGCACGCCGGCCAGCGGTGGGCCGCGTCATGTGCCCGAGCCCAGCAGCTATCTGGCCCTCTCCGAACTGGTGTCGCGGGTGTATGCGCTGAACGCGCAGTCGCCGCCGGGAGCGCGTGATTGGGACAGCCTGCTGCAGGGGCTGCCACGTACGCCCACGGTGTCGGAGAACGAAGGCGCCAAGGTCATCGATTACGGCGGCAAGCCCTGGCTGCAGCTGCAGGGAAGCCAGGCCTGGAACCCGTACCCGGAGGACAAACGCTGATGGCCGACATCCTGGCCGTTGCCAGTACGCTTTCGGTGGAGGAGGACGACATCGATCTGCTGCGTCGCAGCCTGGGCATGCCCGGGTTGCCCTACGTGGACTTCTCGGCGCAGAACGAACGTGCCCGGGCACTGGCACGCTGGCCGTTGCTGGCCGAGCTGGAGCGGCAGCCATGAGCGTACTGCTGTCCCTGCAGGGCGTGCACGGCGGCACAGGCGTCACCACGGTGCTGGCCGCGTTGGGACAGGCGCTGCATGCGCAGGGCCAGCGCGTGCTGCTGGTCGAGTGCAGTCCGGATCAGATGCTGGGCCTGCATGTCGGGTTGGCCGCACGGGAGGCCGATGGCTGGGCGCGGGCGATGCTGGACGGCCGCGATTGGCGTGATGCGGCCTTCGCCTGCGCACCGGGCCTGGCAGTGCTGCCGTACGGCCGTGTCAGCGCGGCCGAAGCCCTGCAGATCGAGCAGGCGTTGAGTCTGGCACCCGACACCTGGAATGATCGCGTGCCAGTGCTGTCGGCGCAGTTCGACTGGCTGCTGTTCGACCTGCCGCAGCGGCTGCCGGCACACGCGGCGGCGGTCAACCGATATGCGCGCTGTACGCTGCCGTTGCGCCTGGCGTGCGTCGATCCGGCAAGCCACGTCTTCCTGCAGCGGCAGCACGACGATCCACGCCGTCTGCTGGCCAACCGGTATGACCCGGCGGTTCCGGTGCAGCGCGATCTGATGCAGCTGTGGCTGCATGCGCACGCGTCGATGCTGGTGCCTCAGCCTCTGCACGAAGATGCGCGGGTGCCGGCCGCGTTGGCCAGCAAGCAGCCGCTGGGGCAGCATGCGGCCGATGCGCTGGCGGCTGCCGACGTCGCCGGCCTGGCATTGTGGTGCCTGGCCGAGGCGGCGCGGCGGCAGGATCGGGAGAGCGGGCGATGAAGGGCGCACGCATCCACTATCTGCACTGGAACCGGCTGCGTGAGCGCGTGTACGCCGCATGGCCACTGTGCGCGCTGCTGTGGTCGCTGCAGGCGCTGGGCTGGGCGCTGTTGAGGCTGGAAGGACCTGCGTGGCAGGCGCTGGCGCCGCGGCTGCGGCGTGCGTTCCCGCAGTTGCAGGGTGATCGCCGCTGGCGCCCCGGAGATCCACTGCGGCTGCTGATCCAGGCCGCATGGCTGTCGCTGGTGCGGCTGGTTCCGCATACCTCGCTGCGCCGCCAGCGCCTGGCCCAGGCCCGGCGCCAGCGCATCGCCGAGCTGCGCGGAGCGGCAGGACGCGGTCGCCTGCGCTACCTGCGGGCGATGCGTGATGCACCTGCCGATGTCGGCAACAGTCGCCTCGCGGCGTGGCTCGCACAGCGCCTGGAGCACCTGCCGCCCCGCGCGCGTCAGGCGCTGACCGCGCTCACTGGTCTGGCTACGCTGGGTCTGGCGGCACTGTGCATCACCCAGCCCTTCAGCTACCTGGCGCAGTTCGTGTTCGTGCTGCTGCTATGGGTCATCGCGCTGCTGGTACGGCGCATGCCCGGCCGCTATGCGACGCTGGTACTGGTGGTGCTGTCGATCACCGTGTCCTGCCGCTATCTCTGGTGGCGCTATACCGCCACCCTGAACTGGAGCAGCACCTTCGACCTGGTCTGCGGTCTGGTGCTGCTGGTGGCCGAGACGTATTCCTGGCTGGTGCTGATGCTGGGCTACGTACAGGTTGCCTGGCCGCTGCGACGGCGTCCGGCGCCCTTGCCGGCCGACATCCGGCAGTGGCCCACGGTGGATGTGCTGATTCCCACCTACAACGAAGACCTGTCACTGGTGCGGCATACCGTCCATGCCGCCATGGGGCTGGACTGGCCGGCCGACAGACTGCGCATCCACCTTCTCGATGACGGCAAGCGCGAGGAGTTCCGTGCCTTCGCCGAGCAGACCGGCGTCAACTACATCACCCGCAGCGACAACCGGCACGCCAAGGCCGGCAACCTAAACCACGCCCTGACCTTGATCGACGGTGAGCTGGTGGCGATCTTCGACAGCGATCACTTGCCGGTGCGCTCGTTCCTGCAGATCACCTGTGGTTGGTTCCTGCGCGATCCGAAGCTGGCGCTGGTGCAGACGCCGCACCATTTCTTCTCGGCCGATCCCTTCGAGCGCAACCTGCAGGTGTTCCGCAGTGATCCCAACGAGGGTGAGCTGTTCTACGGGCTGGTGCAGGACGGCAACGACCTGTGGAATGCCGCATTCTTCTGTGGTTCCTGCGCGGTGCTGCGGCGTGAGGCCATCGATGCCATCGGCGGCTTCGCCACCGAGACCGTCACCGAGGATGCGCATACCGCCCTGCGCCTGCATCGCCAGGGCTGGAACTCGGCCTACCTTCGCATTCCGCAGGCGGCCGGCCTGGCCACCGACAGCCTGGGCGCGCATGTCAACCAGCGCATCCGCTGGGCGCGCGGCATGGTGCAGATCTTCCGCATCGACAATCCGCTGCTTGGCAAGGGCCTGAGCCTGTTCCAGCGCTTCTGCTACGCCAATGCGATGCTGCACTTCCTCGCGGGCATCCCGCGGCTGGTGTTCCTCACCGCGCCGCTGGCCTTCCTCCTGCTGCATGTCTACATCATCTACGCCCCCGCGCTGGCGATCCTGCTGTTTGTCGTTCCACACATGGCCCACGCCAGCCTGACCAACGCGCGCATCCAGGGCCGGTACCGCCGCCCGTTCTGGGGCGAGGTCTATGAAACCGTGCTGGCCTGGTACATCGCGCGGCCGACCACCGTGGCCCTGTTCAGTCCCGGCCGTGGCAAGTTCAATGTCACCGACAAGGGCGGCACGCAGGCGGGTGACCGCTTCGACTGGCGGGTGGCGCGCCCCTACCTGGTACTGGCGCTGCTGAACGTGCTGGGGCTGTGCTTCGCCGTGTGGCGTTTCATCGAGGGGCCTGCCGATGAGCGCGGCACCGTGGTCGTGAGTTCGTTGTGGGTGCTGTACAACCTGCTGATCATCGGCGGCGCGCTGGCGGTGGCGGCGGAGGTACAGCAGGTGCGGCGCACCCACCGGGTCACCACGCGCCTGCCGATGGCGCTGCAGATACCCGATGGGCGTCGACTGCGGGGCGTGCTGCAGGACTATTCCAACGATGGCGTCGGCCTGGAGTTGGGACTGGATCCGCAACTGGCCGAAGGCACGCGCGTACACCTGCTGCTCGGGCGTGGCCGGCGCGAGTTCGCCTTCCCGGCTCGGGTACAGCGCAGCGTCGGCCATCGCCTTGGCCTGCTGCTGCAGTTCGACAACGAGCGCCAGCGCGTGGAGTTCGCCCAATGCACATTCGCCCGCGCCGATGCGTGGCTGGACTGGCATGCCGGTTACCAGCCCAAGAGCCTGCCACGCAGCCTGTGGAGCGTGCTGGTGCTGGGCTGGAAAGGCTATCGGCGGATGGGCGACTTCACGCCGTTCGATCTCGACCGCCCGGTGCACTGGAGCGGTCGCCTGCTGCGCTGGCTGGCCAGTTTCGCACCACAACGTCCGCTTCCCTCCCACCCGGCTGACCCAGCCGCTGACCCAGGGCTTCGTCCATGAGCATCCCGACCTCTCTGCGCTGGCTGCTGCTGCCGTTGCTGGTACTGCCAGTGGTGTCCGGCAATGGCGCTCCAGCACCCGTGCCGGCGCCTGCCACCGGTTCAACGCCGGATGCCCCGGCCGCGCAGGTTGCGGTACCGACCCCGACCACAGCGGCATCGGTGCCCGCGCCGCGCGGCGAACCGGCCTTGCCCGATACCTGGGCCGGCAGCACTTGGCCCTGGCAACGGCACAGCACCTTCGCACAGCTTGGCCGCCGCCAGGACACGCTGCTGTCCGGCGTCCGCAACAGCACCACGTTCGAATTCCAGGTGCGCCGCGATCGCCTCGCGCGCGAAGCGGAACTGGATCTGAGCTTCACACCCTCGCCGTCGCTGTTGCCGACGCTGTCGCACCTGCGGGTCTATCTGAACGACGCGATGATGGGCGTGGTACCGATCAGCAACGACCAGCTGGGACGCCCCGTGCAGGCCAAGCTGCCGCTGGATGCGCGCCTGATCGCTGATTTCAACCAGGTCCGCCTGGAATTCGTCGGCCATTACACCGACATCTGCGAAGAACCCACGCACAGCTCGCTGTGGGTCAACCTCTCGAGCAACAGCACGCTGAGGCTGGGCGGCCAGCCGCTGGACATGCAGGATGATCTGGCCAATTTCCCGCTGCCCTTCTTCGATCCGCGCGACACCGCGCGGCTGGAACTGCCGGTGGTGTTTGCAGCGGCGCCCACGCTGGCGCAGCAGCGGGCTGCGGCGGTCATGGCGTCCTATTTCGGCAGCCTGGCGGGATGGTGGCGGCAGGCCCGTTTCCCGGTGAGCTTCGGCACCCTGCCCGAGCAGGGCCACGCGGTGGTGCTGGCGGTGAATGGCCGCTTCCCGCCGGTGATCGCCAACCACGCGCCTGTGCAGGGGCCGGTGATCGAGCTGATGGCCCTGCCCGAGGATCCGCAGCGCAAGCTGCTGCTGGTGCTGGGCCGCAACGACGATGACCTGCAGAAGGCCGTTTCGGCGATGGCGGCCGGCAATGTCCTGTTCCGCGGCCGCCAGGTCGCGATCGACGAAATGAAGCCGTTGGCGCCACGCAGGCCGTACGACGCGCCGAACTGGGTGCGTACCGATCGCGCGGTGCGCCTGGCCGAGCTGCTGGACTATCCGCAGCAGCTGCATGCCAACGGGGTATCGCCGCAGCCGATCACGGTCAACCTCAACCTGCCACCGGACCTGTTCATCTGGCGCAACCAGGGCATTCCACTGAACCTGCGTTACCGCTACACGCCGCCGTTTGGCAGTGATGAGTCGCGGCTGGGCGTGGCGATCAACGACCAGTTCATTTCAAGCTTCCCGCTGGTGCGCCGCACCGGCAAGCAGGGTGTGGCGGAAATCCGCCTGCCTGTGCTCGCTGGCGATGCCGGCGCCGACGATGGCCGCCTGTTGATTCCGGCGCTGAAGCTGGGTGACCGCAACCAGCTGAGGTTCGACTTCAACTTTGCCAGCGTGATGGGCAGTGCCCAGCGCGACCACTGCCAGACCGTGCTGCCGCCCAACCTGCAGGCGGCCATCGAGGAGGATTCGACCATCGACTTCTCCGGCTTCCATCACTACATGGGTCTGCCGGACCTGTCCGCGTTCGCGCTCAGCGGCTTCCCGTTCACACGCATGGCGGACCTGTCTGAAACCGTGGTGCTGGTGCCGCCGTCCGCCAGCGAGGCCCAGGTCAGCCTGCTGCTCAACCTGATCGGAGGCCTGGGCGTGCAGAGTGGGTACCCGGCCTACGGGTTGCGCCTGTCCGCGGACTGGAAACAGGCCAGTGCGCTGGATGCGGACCTGCTGGTCCTGGGCGCGTTGCCGGATGAGCTGCGCGGCAGCCAGCAGCTGTCACTGCTGATCGACGATCAACGCACGCGCCTGCTCAATGGCCAGTGGTCATCGCCGGAGCTGGCGGTGCAGCAGGCCCGTCGCGGCAGCCGCGCGGGCGATCCTGCGGTCACCCGCGTGGCGGTCACCGCACAGGCGCCCTTCGCGGCCATCGTCGGCCTGCAGTCGCCCCGCCATGCACAACGCAGCATCGTCTCGCTGGCGGCCAGCCATCCGGCCGACTATCAACTGCTCGATGATGCACTCAGCGACACCGGCAAGCGCGAGGCCATTGCGGGATCGGTGGCGATCCTGCGCAGTTCCGGCATCAACAGCCAGTTCGTGGGCGAACACTACTACGTGGGCGCGCTGCCGTGGTGGCTGCTGCTGTGGTACCACCTGGCCGATCATCCGGCATTGCTGGCCGTGCTGGCCACGCTGGTGGTGCTGATGGTCGCCTTCCTGCTCTGGCGTGCACTGCGCTGGGTCGCCGCGCGGCGCCTGGATGCGGGCAAGGAATGAGGCGGACCTCGCCGCCGCTGCTGATGGCGTCCCGGCTGGTGCTGCTGGGTCTGGCCGGGACCGGCGCATGCGCGGCACAGGCGCTGCCGCAAATGCCCGACGGCACTGCGGCCGAGCAGCGGCAGTGGTTGTTGCAGCAGGTACGCATCGGCGAGGCGACCGGGCGCCAGAGTCTGATCGAAGATGCGTTGGCCCGGCTGCGCATGCTGGCACCGGATGATCGTGGCACCCTGCTGGCGATCCTGGAGGTGCAGTTGTCGCAGCAGAAGGTGGAGGATGCGACCGCGACGCTGCAACGATTGCGGCAGGTCGGTGCGGGCAGTCGCGAACTCGCTGCGGGTGATCGCCTCTGGCAGGCCTACCAGGGCGATCTGCAGCAGGAGCTGCAGCAGGCACGCCTGTTCGCAGCCGGTGGCCGCAGTGCCGATGCGCTGGCGATCTACCGCCGCCTGTTCAATGACGCGCCTCCGGGGTTGCAGCTGGGGCTGGAGTACTGGCGTCTGCGTGGCGCGCAGGCGGATGGCCGCGCGCTGGCGATCCGGGAGCTGACCGCATTGGACCAGGCGTATCCAGGCAACACCGGGCTGCTGCAGACGCTGTCGCAGCTGCTGTTCGCGGCGGGTCGCGACGATGAAGCGCTCGACGCGCTGCGGCGCATGGGCCGCAACCCCGACGCCCGCGGGCTGGCTGCCGATGCCGAGTGGGCGTACCTGCAGGACCAGCCCGCCGATGAGCGCGGCGTGCGTCGCCTGCAGGAGTTCATCACCCGCAATCCCACCTTCAATGACATCGCCCTGGTGCGCGAGCGCTATGCCGAGCAGCACAGGCAGGTCAGTGATCCGGCCTGGCGGGCGGGTCTGCGTGGCCAGCAACTGCTTGAACGCGGGCGCGATGCCGAGGCCGAACGTGCCTTCCGGCAGGCGTTGCGGGCCTATCCGCGCGAAGCCGCCTTCCTGGGCGGATTGGGCATGGCGCAGATGCGACAGGGCCGTCGCGCGTCGGCGATCAGCCTGTTTGAACGCGCGATCCAGGCCACGCCCGTCGGCGAGAGCAGCGACAAATGGCGCGACCTCATTGCCAGTACGCGCTACTGGCTGCTGCTGGACCAGGCCGATGCCGCACTCGGTGCCGGTCGGCTGGACGAGGCGGATGCGTTGTACGCGCAGGCGCGACGGCAGCAGCCACGCGAGGTCAACGCACGGCTGGGGCAGGTGGATGTTGCCGTGGCCCGTGGCGACGACGCCTCGGCCGAACGCCAGCTGCAGGCCGCGAGGCGGATGGCGCCGAACGATGCCAACGTGATCCGCAGGTTGGTGCAGCTGTATGGGAGGACCGATCCGCAGCGTCTGGAGACCTTCATCGATGCGTTGCCGGCCGCGCAGCGCCGGTTGTACGCCGAGGATCTGCGTCAGCTGCGGATCAGTCGCCTGCGCGAACGACGTGAGCAGGCCCTGGCGGCCGGCGATGCGGAGGCCGCCCTTGCGCTCGGGCATGAGCTGCGCGTGGAGCTGCCCGCCGATGCGTGGCTCGCCCGTGCCCTGGCCGTTGAGCTGCAGGCCGCGGGTCGGCCTGCCGAGGCCGATGCGGTGGTCGCGGACATGGTGGCGCGCAATGACAGCGCTGAAGCACGCTACGCGCAGGCGTTGTATCTGTCCGGCACCGATCGCCTGCCGCAGGCACTGGCAGTGCTGGACGCGGTGCCGCTGGCGGAATGGGATGACGATATCCGCGCACTGTCCGCACGGCTGCGCCGGCAGCAGCTCATCGATCATCTCTGGTCGCTGCGTGCGCAGGGACGCGAGCCGGAAGCCATCGCCCTGCTGCAACAGCAACCGGCCAGTGCCGAGAACAACCTGCTGCTGGCCGACTGGGCGCGCCTGCGCGGCGACCACCCGCAGGCCCTGCAGTATTACCAGCGGGTACTTGCGGAGCAGCCGGACAACGTCGATGCACAGCTTGGCCAGGTGCAGGCCTGGATCGGTGCCGGCGATCTGGACAACGCGCGGCGGCAGATGCGGCTGTCGCCCCCGGTGGTCGCCGAAGATGCGCTCGGCCAGCAGCGCCAGCTGGCCGGCATCTGGACCGACCTGCACGAGGACGCCAAGGCATTGGCGATCCTGCGCGCGCTGCTGGCCCGCAGGGACGGTCCGGATCCACAGTCCTGGCGCGACGCGGCGCGACTGGTGCGCCGCGAGGATCCGCAGCAGGCGCTGGACATGTACGCGCAGGCGATGGCCGACAACGGCCTGCTGGCCGCAACGCAGGCACAGCCGCGCGACAACCGCGCGCTGACCCTGGCCAGCCGCGAGACCGCGGGGGACGACTGGCTGCGGCGCAGCCTGCGCAGCGACGTGGAAACGCTGTACCAGCAGGAAAATCCCACGCTGACGGTGATGCAGGATACCGGTCGTCGCAGTGATGGAACGCCCGGCATTTCCCGCCTCGGGCGCGATACCCGCATCGCGCATCTGGATGCGCCGTTTGCAGGCGGGCTCGGCTGGGCGCGCATCGAACAGGTGCACTTCGACGCAGGGCGGTTCCGCACCGGCGCCGACGGCACTTACGACGAGGATTTCGGCAGCTGCGACCTGTCGCTGCTGCGTGCCGACGGCTCCCGGCTGCAGGCCCCGGGATGTACCCGCTTCGTGCATCAGCGGCGCAGTTCCGGCGCAGGGTTCGCGGCCGGCTGGCGCACGCTGGACGACCGCTGGAATGTCGACCTTGGCCATACGCCGTCCCACTATGTGATCGGCAACTGGCTGGGAGGCATCACCGCCAATGGCGATCTGGGCCGTCTCGGCTGGGGGGCGACGCTGTCGCGGCGGCCGATGACCAACTCCCTGCTGTCACAGGCCGGTGCCTACGATCCTCGCAGCGGCATTGCCTGGGGTGGGGTGACCGCCAATGGCATCACCTTCAGCCTGGGCTTCGATGAGGGCGGGCGCAATGGTGTCTGGTCGAACTGGAGCTGGCACCGGTTGACCGGTCACAACGTCGCGGACAACACGCGTGCGCGTGCGATGGTCGGCTGGTACCACAAGCTGATCCAGCGTACGGACATGCGCCTGGACGTCGGCACCACGGCCATGTACTGGCGTTACCAGAAGGATCTGGGCGGCTACTCGCTGGGCCAGGGCGGCTACTACAGCCCGCAGCGCTATGCCTCGTTGAGCCTGCCGGCCAGCTTTGCCTGGCGCAATGATCTGTGGTCGCTGCGGGTGGATGGGTCGGTCAGTGTTTCCAGCGCGCGTACGGCGTCGATCAGCCGCTTCCCGGACCAGGCGCTGATCGAGCGCGTGGTGGCACAGCTGGAGCCGCAGTACGGTGCTCTCGCGCTGGACGAGGCTGGCCTGTACACCGGCGACAGCCGCAGCACCGGCACCGGCTATCGGCTCTACGCGGCCGTGGAGCGGCGGCTGGGCGATCACATTGTCCTGGGCGCGGCGGGAACCCTGCAGCGCAGCCGTGACTTCTCGCCGAACACATTCCAGCTCTATCTGCGCTATACCTTCAAGCCCTGGCAGGGCAACCTGCCGCTGCCCGTGTCGCCACTGGTGCCCTATGGCGAGTTCCGCTGACCCGCAACGCCGCCGACTGCTGCAGGCGACGGCCGCCTTGCCGTTGCTGGCCATGGGCGCAGGGCGTGCGCTCGCAGCGCCGCGCTGGCCGGCCTGGCAGGTGCTGCTGGACAGCAGCCTCAGCAACGACGGACGCATGATCGATCGCAGCCAGGACGACCAGCGCAGTACGTCGGAAGGGCAGTCGTATGCGTTGTTCTTCGCGCTGGTCGACAACGATCAGGCGCTGTTTGATCGCGTTCTGGGCTGGACCCAGGACAACCTGGCCGGGGGCGATATGCGGCAGCGGTTGCCGGCCTGGCTGTGGGGCCGCGATGACAAGGGCGGCTGGCGCGTACTGGACGACAATCCGGCGTCCGATTCCGATCTGTGGCTGGCCTACGCCCTGCTCGAAGCGGGGCGGCTCTGGCACCGTCCTGCGTTGCAGGCCATCGCCGGGGGCATGCTGGGGCAGGTACGGGAAAGGGAAGTCGTGCAGCTGCGCGGTCTCGGGCCGATGCTGCTGCCGGCACCGCAGGGATTCATCGAAGGCGATGCGACCCGGGTCAATCCCAGCTATCTGCCGCTGCCGCTGCTGCGGCGCTTTGCCGCGGCCGATCGCAGTGGGCCCTGGGCGGAACTGGCGGACAACGCGACCACGCTGCTGGAGCAGACCAGCCCGCATGGCTATGCACCGGACTGGGCGGCGTGGCAGCAGGGACGCTTCGTGGTCGATCCCGTGAACGGAGCGGTGGGCGGCTACGACGCGATCCGCTGCTATACATGGGCAGGCATGACGGCCCCGCGCGATCCGTTGTTCCGGCGGCAGCTGGCGGCGTTGTCCGGTCCGCTGCAGCGCCTGCGCAGCGGTGCGGCACTCTGGGAAAAGGTCGATACCCGCAGCGGGCAGGGGCAGGGCGAAGGCAACTATGGTTTCCGCGCGGCTGTACTGCCCTGTGTGCTGGCACAGCGCGAGCAGGGGCTGGCGAAGTCGCTGCTGGCCAGCCTGCCCAGCCCGGAACAGCAGCGTGCCGAGGCACCGGCCTACTATTCGCAGATGCTGGCCCTGTTCGGCCGGGGCTGGGCCGAGGGCCGCTGGCGTTTCGGCGTGGATGGCCAGCTGCGACCGGCCTGGCGATGAGTACACCACCAGCCCGCCGTGACAGCGGGCCCCTGCCCTGATTACTCCAGCGCGAAGCGCAGCACGAACAGCACGGCCACCAGCCACACCGCCGGATGCACCTCGCGCCAGCGGCCAGTGCCGGCCTTCAGCGCGGCGTAGGCGATGAAGCCGAAAGCCAGTCCATTGGCGATGGAGTAGGTGAACGGCATCGCCAGCGCGCACAGGGCCGCCGGCACCGATTCGGTGAGGTCGCTCCAGTCCACTTCCACCAGCTCGCGCAGCATCAACCCGGCAACGAACAGCAGGGCCGGTGCGGTGGCGTAGCTTGGCACCATCGAGGCCAGCGGCGAGAACAGCAGGGCGGCCAGGAACAGCGCGGCGACCACCAGGGCGGTGAGGCCGGTACGGCCGCCCACCTGCACGCCCGAGGCGCTTTCGGCGAATGCCGTGGTGCTGCTGGTGCCCAGCATGGAGCCGGCGACGATCGCCGTGCTGTCGGCCAGCAGTGCACGGCCGAAACGCTTCTGCGCACCTGGCAGCTTCAGCAGGCCGGCGCGGCCGACCACGCCGTACAGCGTGCCGGTGGCATCGAACACCTCCACCAGCACGAACACCAGCACCACCTGCAGCAGCACCGCGATGGGGGCACCGCCGTCGTGGTGCAGCAGGCCCGGCAGGTCCAGCTGCAGGAAGGTCGGCGCCAGGCTCGGCGGCAGGGACACCAGTCCCTGATACTGCACGTCGCCCAGCGCCCAGCCGGCCGCGGTGACCGCCAGGATGCCGATCAGGATCGCACCGCGGATGCGGCGCGCCTCCAGCACGGCGATCAGCAGGAAGCCGGCCAGTGCCAGCAGCGGTGGGGCGGTGTTGAGCGGGCCCAGCGCCACCAGCGTGTCCTCGTTGCCGATGATCACCCCGGACTTCTGCAGGGCGATGATGGCCAGGAACAGGCCGATGCCGGCGACGATGGCCGAGCGCAGTGACGAAGGAATGCCGGATACCAGCCAGGCACGCACGCCGGTCAGCGACAGCACCAGGAACACCAGGCCGGAGATGAACACTGCCGCCAGCGCCTGCTGCCAGGGCAGGCCGGCGGCGCCGACCACGGTGAAGGCAAAGAACGCGTTCAGGCCCATGCCCGGAGCCATGCCGACCGGGAAATTGGCTGCCAGCGCCATCACCGTGGAGCCCAGCGCGGCCGCCAGGCAGGTGGCGACAAATACCGCGCCCGCATCCATGCCGGTGGTGCCGAGGATTTCGGGGTTGACGAAGACGATGTAGGACATCGTCAGGAAGGTGGTGACACCGGCCAGCAGCTCGGTGCGCACGGTGGTGCCGTGCTGCTGCAGCTGGAACAGGCGTTCGAACAGGGACATAGGGCTTCTCGTGAAGGTGTCTCCCAGCAAGCGGGCGACCCACAGAAGGAGAAAGGCCGCGCGAGCGCGGCCTTTCCTGTTGCGTTACTTCAGTGCCTTGAAGCGCAGGCGCTTCGGCGCAGCGTCATCGCCCATGCGGCGCTTCTTGTCTTCCTCGTACTCGCGGTAGTTGCCCTGGAAGAACTCCACGTGCGAGTCGCCTTCGAAAGCGATGATGTGCGTGGCGATGCGGTCCAGGAACCAGCGGTCGTGCGAGATCACGAAGGTGTTGCCCGGGAACTCCAGCAGCGCGTCTTCCAGCGCACGCAGCGTTTCGATGTCCAGGTCGTTGGACGGTTCGTCGAGCAGCAGCACGTTGCCACCCTGCAGCAGGGTCTTGGCCATGTGCAGGCGGCCACGCTCACCACCGGACAGCGAGCCGACCATCTTCTGCTGGTCCTGGCCCTTGAAGTTGAAGCGGCCGATGTAGGCGCGCGACTGGATCTCGATGCCGTTGATGTTGAGGATGTCCAGGCCACCGGCGATTTCCTGGAAGACGTTGTGGTTGCCTTCCAGCTTGTCGCGGCTCTGGTCCACGTAGGACAGCTGCACGGTCGGGCCGATCACGATCTCGCCCGAATCCGGCTTCTCCTGGCCGGTGATCATCTTGAACAGCGTCGACTTGCCGGCGCCGTTCGGGCCGATGATGCCGACGATCGCGCCCGGCGGAATCAGCATCGACAGGTTGTCGATCAGCAGGCGGTCGCCGAACTTCTTGGACACGTTCTTGAACTCCATCACCATGTTGCCCAGGCGCTCGCCCGGCGGGATGAAGATTTCGTTGGTCTCGTTGCGCTTCTGGTAATCCTGCGACTGCAGCTCTTCCAGGCGGGCCAGACGGGCCTTGCCCTTGGAACGGCCGCCCTTGGCGTTCTGGCGCGACCACTCCAGTTCCTTCTGGATCGCCTTCTGGCGGGCCTTTTCCTGGTTTTCTTCCTGCTTCAGGCGCTCATCCTTCTGCACCAGCCATTCGGTGTAGTTGCCCTTCCACGGAATGCCGCGGCCGCGGTCCAGTTCCAGGATCCACTCGGCGGCGTTGTCCAGGAAGTAGCGATCGTGGGTAACGGCCACCACGGTGCCGGTGTAGCGCGCCAGGAACTGTTCCAGCCATTCCACCGACTCGGCGTCGAGGTGGTTGGTCGGTTCGTCCAGCAGCAGCATGTCCGGCTTCTGCAGCAGCAGGCGGCACAGCGCGACGCGGCGCTTTTCACCGCCGGACAGGTTGGCGATCTTGGCATCCCACGGCGGCAGGCGCAGCGCATCGGCAGCCACGTCCAGCTGGTTTTCCAGGGTGTGCGCGTCGCCGGCGGCCAGGATCGCCTCCAGGCGCTCCTGTTCCTTGGCCAGTGCGTCGAAGTCGGCGCCTTCCTCGGCGTAGGCGGCGTACACCGCCTCCAGCGCAGCCTGGGCCTGCAGCACTTCGCCCACGCCTTCCTCGACCGACTCGCGCACGGTCTTGTTCGGGTCCAGTTCCGGTTCCTGCGCCAGGTAGCCGACCTTGATGCCCGGCTGCGGGCGTGCCTCGCCCTCGAAATCGGTATCCACGCCGGCCATGATCTTCAGCACGGTCGACTTGCCGGCGCCGTTCAGGCCCAGCAGGCCGATCTTCGCGCCCGGGAAGAAGGACAGCGAGATGTCCTTGATGATCTGCCGCTTGGGCGGGACCACCTTGGACACGCGGTTCATGGTGTAGATGTATTGCGAGGACATGAGGTCTCCGTAGGCGCGACCCTGCGCCCGACCGTCACGGGAGGTTTCCCGGTGCGGCAGCGGGCACAGACTTGAATGGAATACCGCCAATTATAGCCGGAACCGGTTACCCGCCGCGCCACGGGGAGCCGGCCGGGCTGGCCGCGGCCTGAATCGCCGTCACAGTCCTGAAGCGGGAAGCGTTTCCAGCCGGAAACGGTTCAGATCCGGTGCGCAATATGGGGTCACCACCACCCAAGCAGAGGTCTGACATGCGCATCAATCGAGTAATGGCCGGAGCCGTGGCCTCTGTGCTGGCGCTCGGCGCGGTTGCCCCGGCATTTGCCGACGACGACCACCGCGGCCGCGGTCACGACCGCCGCGAGTGGCGGGAGGATCGTCGCGAGTGGCGACAGGACCGTCGTGACTGGGAGCGCGACCGCCGTGAGGCCCGGCGCGATTACCGGCAGGACCGCCGCGAGTGGCACCGTGACCATGACCGCTACTACCGCCCGGCACCGCCGCCGCGTGTGGTCTACCGCCCTGCCTACGGCCCCGGCTATGGCTGGAAGGTGGGGCACCGCTACCGCGACTACTATCGCGGCCCGATCTACGTGGTGAACGACTATCCGCGCTACCACCTGCGCCGTCCGCCGCATGGCCACCACTGGATCCGCGATGACCGCGGCAACATGCTGCTGGTGGCCATCGCCACCGGCGTGATCGCCCAGTACGTGCTCAGCAGCCGCTGAGGACCCCGCAACATCACTCGGAACCATACGGGGCCGGATTCCTTCGAGGGATCCGGCCCCGTCCGTTTCGGCCCCAGCCGGCCGGTGCGGGGCTACAATCAGGGGCTGAGCCGTACACCCCCTTTCCCTGCCTGCTGGAGTACCCGATGTTCCCGCGTGACGTCCGCATCGAATCCTACGATCCCGAACTGGCCAAGGCCATCGCCGCTGAGACCCAGCGCCAGGAAGACCATGTCGAGCTGATCGCCAGCGAGAACTACACCAGCCCGGCAGTGATGGAAGCGCAGGGCAGCCAGCTGACCAACAAGTACGCCGAAGGCTATCCGGGCAAGCGCTACTACGGTGGTTGCGAATACGTGGACATCGCCGAGCAGCTGGCGATCGACCGCCTCAAGCAGCTGTTCGGCGCCGACTATGCCAACGTGCAGCCACACAGCGGCTCGCAGGCCAACCAGGCCGTGTACTTCGCGCTGCTGCAGCCGGGCGACACCATCCTCGGCATGAGCCTGGCCCACGGCGGCCACCTCACCCATGGCGCCAAGGTGAACGCCTCGGGCAAGCTGTTCAACGCCGTGCAGTACGGCGTGAACGACCAGGGCCTGATCGACTACGACGAAGTCGAGCGCCTGGCCCTGGAGCACAAGCCGAAGATGGTCGTGGCCGGCTTCTCGGCCTACTCGCAGGTGATCGACTGGGCACGCTTCCGCGCCATCGCCGACAAGGTCGGCGCCTACCTGTTCGTCGACATGGCCCATGTCGCCGGTCTGGTCGCCGCCGGCGTCTATCCGAGCCCGCTGGACCACGCCCACGTCGTCACCTCCACCACCCATAAGACCCTGCGCGGCCCGCGCGGCGGCATCATCGTCGCCAAGGGTGCCGATGAGGACCTGGTCAAGAAGCTGCAGTCGATCGTGTTCCCGGGTATCCAGGGCGGTCCGCTGATGCACGTCATCGCCGGCAAGGCGGTGGCCTTCAAGGAAGCGCTGGAACCGGCCTTCAAGACCTATCAGCAGCAGGTGGTGAAGAACGCCCAGGCGATGGCCAGCACGCTCATCGCGCGCGGCTACAAGATCGTCTCCGGCGGCACCCAGAACCACCTGATGCTGGTGGACATGATCGGCAAGGACGTGTCCGGCAAGGACGCGGAAGCGGCACTGGGCAAGGCGCACATCACCGTCAACAAGAACTCGGTGCCGAACGACCCGCGTTCGCCGTTCGTGACCTCCGGCCTGCGCCTGGGTACGCCGGCGGTGACCACCCGTGGCTACACCGAGCAGGACTGCGTGGATCTGGCCAACTGGATCGCCGATGTCCTCGATGCGCCGAACGATGACGCCGTGATCGCCCGCGTACGCGATGCCGTCAGCGCGCAGTGCCGCAAGTACCCGGTCTACGGTTGATCGGGTAATGGGGTCGGATCCCGTCCCGCAGGGGAAGGGCTCTGACCCCGGCCCAGGGAGAGCAACGCACATGGATGAGCGTATGGATGAACGTCTGCACAAGCGCCTGCACCTCGTGCAGGCCCTGCTGTTCGGGCTGCCAGGCGTGCTGCTGGGAGGCACCGTGGCCCTGGTGGGCGTGTACTCCGGCCTGACGCAGGAAACCCGCCTGCCGAGCCGGCTGCTGCTGGTGTGCTGGGGCACCGCCGGGGCGCTGGGCATTGTTGCCTGGTTGTACATCGGCGCCGGTTTCCTCCTGCAGGGCCGGTCTGGCCTGCAGGCAGTGGGCCGGGTGTGGTGGGCGTTGCTGGCGCTGGGCGCGCTGGCAGCAGTGCCCGCCGTCGTGCTGGGGCTGGTGGTCGGCCTGACCGAACGCATGGACGGCTTCAGCCTGTTGCTGTTCGGCCCGCCGCTGTTGCTGCCCGCGGCGCATCTGGCCTGGCTGCGCTGGCGGCCTGCTCACCTTCCGGGCGCCTGACTTTTCAGGCAAGTCGCATGGTGGTGTAGGGATGGCATGTCCAGCCTCACGCATCAGGGTGTTTCTGAGTATCTGGGTGCATCTGGGACGGCTGCAGGGTTGCCCTTGACGAGGGACCGTACCGCACATGAAATTTGCCGGAAAGCCCCTTCTCAGGTACCTTTGCGACGCTGCCATGACCGTGGCATTAGGTTGTCCCCTGAGCCAGGCGTTCCATGTATTGCCCCTTCTGCCAACATGCCGATACCCGGGTCATCGACTCGCGCGTCTCTGAAGACGGCGCGACGATCCGCCGTCGGCGTGAGTGCGAGGCCTGCAACGAGCGCTTCAGCACCCTGGAAACCGTCGAACTGAAGCTGCCGGCCATCGTCAAGAGCGATGGCACCCGCGAGGCCTTCGACC
Organism: Stenotrophomonas sp. B2; assembly: GCF_014947095.1. Lineage (NCBI taxonomy): Bacteria > Pseudomonadati > Pseudomonadota > Gammaproteobacteria > Lysobacterales > Lysobacteraceae > Stenotrophomonas > Stenotrophomonas sp. B2. The sequence continues at coordinate 115,520 of NZ_JADCQA010000006.1, forward strand.
AGCGCAAGGTACGCGCCGGCTTTGATCGCGCGCTGCAGAAGCGTGCCGTGCCGGAAGACAAGATCGAAGCGGCGGTGCGTGCGGTGGTCCATCAGTTGCGCCTCAGTGGCGAGCGTGAAGTGCCTTCGATCAAGGTGGGCGAGTTCGTGATGAACGAGCTGCGCAAGCTCGATCACGTGGGGTACGTGCGATTCGCTTCGGTCTACCGCAGCTTCGAGGATGTGGCCGATTTCCGCGAGGAAATCGAAAAACTCGAACGCGAGCTGCCGGCCAGCACCGAACAACTGCAGCTGTTGGGCGATGTGATCGCCCTGGCCAAGAAGAAGAAGGGCTGACCGCCTCTGCGGTGGCCCGTGCCAACCTCGGTTGGCACCGATGGCCGCATTCACTGGTGGGTGCCAACCTTGGTTGGCACCGATGGCATGGATCAACACCGGCAGCGTTACCATGGCCAGATGACCACCCCATTCTCCGTCCTCGACCATCTGCACATGGCCAGCGCGCTGCGCCTGGCCGAGCGCGCCGCCTACACCACCCGCCCCAATCCGATGGTCGGCTGCGTGATCGCCCATGGTGAACGTGTGGTCGGGCAGGGCTGGCACCAGCGTGCCGGTGGCCCGCATGCCGAAGTATTCGCGTTGCGCGAGGCCGGTGATGAGGCGCGCGGTGCCACTGCCTACGTCACCCTTGAGCCCTGCGCGCATTACGGGCGCACACCCCCCTGCGCACTGGCACTGATCGAGGCCGGTGTATCGCGTGTGGTCGCTGCGCTGCGTGATCCCTTCCCGCAGGTCGATGGCGGCGGATTCGACCTGCTGCGCGGCGCCGGCATCGAGGTCGCCGAAGGGCTGATGGCGGCGCAGGCACGCGAGCTCAACAAGGGCTTTCTGTCACGCGTGGAGCGCAATCGCCCGTGGCTGCGGGTGAAGCTGGCCGCCAGCCTGGACGGGCGTACGGCGATGGCCGACGGCGCGTCCAAATGGATCACCGGAGCAGCGGCGCGCGAAGACGTGCAGCACTGGCGTGCACGCGCCGGCGCGATCCTGACCGGTGCCGATACCGTCCTGGCTGATGATCCGATGCTGACCGTGCGCCTGCGGGACGTCGACGTGATGCCGCCGCTGCGCGTCGTGCTCGATTCGCGCCTGCGTTCCCTGCAGTTCAGCCGCGTGCGCGAGGGTGGGGCACCGACGCTGTACCTGCATGATGCGGCGGTCAGTGCACCCGATGCAGCCGATGCCGAATTCGCCAGCGTGCCCAGTGCCGACGGCCGTCTCGATCTTGGCGCGATGCTGACCCTGCTGGCCGGGCGCGGCATCAACGAAGTGCATACCGAAGCCGGCGCTACGCTGGCCGGTGCGCTGCTGCGCGGCGGTTGGGTGGATGAGCTGCTGCTGTACCAGGCGCCCACCCTGCTGGGGGAACGCGCCCGCCCGCTGCTGGCCGGACTGGGCATCGAGGCGATGCAGCAGCAACGCCGGCTGCGCGTGGTCGAGCAATGCCAGGTAGGTGAGGACCTGCGCCTGCTGCTGCGCACATGATGCGGTAGCAGATGCCGTCCCCGGTCTGCACTGTCATTCGTGGAATCGGACCGAGGCGGCGATGGCATCAATCGCCTCTTCCACGTCCTGCGTGCTCTCCGCCGGCAGAATCGCGGCCAGACGGACAAACCGCTCACCTGGCCAGAGTGCAAGGTAGTGGCGGTAGTGACGCCCGTCGGGTGTGAGTCCATCAACGCGGTGTCCCTCGATGCCGCCGAACGGCACGTTGCTCCTCGAGGCAACGGTCCCTCCCTGGATGCGGACAGTTCCAGCAATCAACTGATCGGATACCTCCGCCAGATCGTCCGAATCAAACGGCAGAGAAAGCTGGGAGGCGACGACCACCAGAGGTTGGCGACCCTCGGGATCCGTATCCAGTTCACCGGCCGTAAGGATTACGGCCGAGTTTGCATGGGTGTCGATCAGCCGGAAGGGTGGCTCGGGTCTGACGCTGAAGGGCATGGCGGCGACTTTCTGCTCAAGCGTGGCCTGTGCGCCAAGGGTCACCGAGGCCAGAGCACGCATTGCCTGCTTGTGCGTCAGCCCATGTTCGCGCGGGGCTTGGATCGTGATCATGACCGTTGGAGAGCCGCTGAACAGCGCAACCCACTTGTCGAAGGTGTAACCGTGGGCGATCTGGCTGCCAATGACCACCGGAATCGTCCGCCCCTCGCTGGTGACCGATTCCAGACGGTCGACCCGGACGCCCTGGCTGGCAAAGCGGTTGCGCGCGGTTGCCTCGTCTACAAACAGTCCGCTGACGGCGGCACGGGCGTCGGCGGGCAGTTCGGCGACCAGGATGCTGGCGCGACCATCTTCGCTGGCGAAGCCGGAGAAATGGGGTGCTGGCGCGAATCCCGGAGGTGGCGCGAGGCTGACGACCGAGCCGGGTATGGCCATCGGGGTCTGAGCGCCCTGCGCGCAGCCGATCAGCAGCAGGGAGGGCAGCAGCCGCAGCGCGGCGCGAGCAAGGGGTCTGAGCGAAGCGAACATCTGTATTTCCAACATGATAGAGAGAAGAGATACGTGGTGACTCGTGCCGGCTCTGCCAGCAGACACCGATGGCTCTCGGTGTGCCTTGTGAGCAGTGCTGCGTCCACGGCTCGGCATCGGCGCGTCGCTGGACGGCCTGCTCATGAGCGTTGTTCAGGCGTAACACACGCCGGGAGAATTCGTCATCGCGGGCCAGCGAGCATGGAACGCGCTGGCGAACGACGCGCGTGCACCGTCCACCCCCAAGCTTCACGCGGCGGGAGTTACCTGTCCATGCAACAGTTCCGAAAGTCGGACTTCAGCGGTCACTGACACTGACAGCTGGAGCACGGTGCGCGCATTGCACGCGCCTGGAGAACCGGGCAAAAGCCCTGCACGACGGCGAGCGCCACCCGCATCGCCAGGTGTTCGGCAACATCCGGGCGACGATGACGAAGGTTCACGGCAGCGCAGTGTCGCCGGGCATGGCCCGGCGCTACCACTTAGCGGCTCAGGTGCATTCGTCGGTCCACATCATTTCGGCCAGAGGGCGCAGTGCCTTGCACTCCTGCGTCATCTCCTCGGCCGACTGCACCTGCGCTTTGGCCTTCAGCTCTTCGGCCATCGCGTCCACGCCACTGATCTGGTCGGGTGCGATCTTCGCCACGCAGGCGCGGTGCTGCTGCAGCAGCAGGTCGCAGCCCGGTATGCCGGTCACTTTCGGCGCGTTGGCCGCCTGCGCGTCCTGCATCCAGTCCTCGAACGGTGCCAGCGCACCGGCCACGGTGCCCACCAGGTCATCGAAGTTGCCGCTGTACCAGTAGCCGTTGTCCTTGGCCGGGTAGAGGGTGAAGGTGCCGCTGACCGGCACGCGTGCACCACTCTGCAGCGCCTGGGTGTAGGCGTCGGTGAACTGCTTGCGCGAGGCCGGGCTGGCATGGTCGGCCAGGCTGGCGGCGAACAGCGGGCGGACCTTGCCCAGGTCGGGCACCTGGCAGGTGTAGGTGATCCGCGCCAGCTTCTGGTCTTCAACGTATTCGTTGTCTTCGATCACGCTCTGGGTTGCGCGGCACTTCGAATCACGCAGCGCCTTGGCGTACAGCGCTTCGGTGGCCGCAGCGTCGATCGAAGCGCCGGTGCTGGTCAGTACCGTCTGCCAGGGTTCGGCCAATGCCTTGGCCAGCGCGCCCGGGTTCGGGGTCACGGCGTCCTGGCCCTCGAACGCCGGCTTTAGCGCGTCGTTGAGCGTGCGCGTGGCGGTCGCGTCGTCTTCCAGCAGTACGCGGGCATAGAGATCGAACGTCTGTTCGGGGCTCAGCTGCGTCGAGGCGGCGCTGGCGAACAGGGGAGCGCACAACAGTGCAGTGGCCAGCAGGGAGCGCAGGGGGGTCTTCATGACAGTGATTCCGGGTCCAGAGGCGGGCAAGCCTAGCGCATCTGCCCACGCTTTCGATGGCGCGATGCAGCCAGGTAACGGTGTGCAGCGGAAAAAAAACGGGCCCCTTGCGGGGCCCGTTCGATCGCACGACGAGGATCGGGCAATCAGAAGCTGGCGCGGACGCCGGCCGAGAACTGGGTGACATCGCGCTGGCCGGAGACTTCTCCCACCAGGCCCCAGGTCGGGGTGAAATTGATCTGGCCACCGACGGTGCCGACCCAGGTGCCCTTGAAGTCGTTGCCGCCATCCATGTAGCCGGCCTTGGCCCACGCTTCGGTCTTCGGCGAAGGCTTGCCACGCACGCCCATGGTGGCGCGGGCCAGGTTGGTGTGATCCTTCAGGTGTTCGCGGCCGAACAGATCCGATTTCACGGTCAGCTCGGCGTTCTGGCGCACCCAGGCGATGTCGGCGGTGTAGTCCAGGCGGTCCGTCCACGGCATGTGGTAGCCGATGCCCAGCTCAGGCTGGTCCAGTTCGAACTTGGCCGACGCACCGGTGAAGTGGTAGCTCTTGCTGGTACGCGACCAGCTGCCGAACACGTGCACCTGCTCGGCCAGCGCGAACGAACCGCGCACGTAGCCGCCGTCAAGCTTCGGGTCGTTGAAATCGCTGTCGTCGGTCTTGACCTGGGTCCAGCCACCTTCGACGTAGGTGTAGCTCAGCCCTTCGGCGGCAGAGGCCAGCGGAGCGACGGCCAGCAGGCTGGCGATGATCAGGAGCTTGCGCATGGGAATTCCTGTGAATTGCAGTCCATTGGCGGGCGCGCCGGAGGCGCAGCCCGTGGCGACCTCATGTCGTCCGCGGCGAATTTTAATGAAAGTTTTACAAAATGCGAGAGACAGCCGTCACAGGCTGGGCAGGCTTGGGGTCAGATCCGTTTCCCGCCGGGAAACGGCTGCGGCGCCGGGCATCCCACCCCGTTCAGCCCGGGCTGGTACACTTGCTGCGCCGGTTCGCCGGTACACAAACGTCTTCAGGGCGGGGTGCAACTCCCCACCGGCGGTAGGTGCGCAAGCACGAGCCCGCGAGCGCCCCGGCCCACGGCCGGGGGTCAGCAGATCCGGTTCAAGGCCGGAGCCGACGGTCATAGTCCGGATGAAAGAAGACGGTGCCACAGGGCTCATGCCCTGCGCGTGCCTGTTTGCCTTGCGGCGTTTTTCGCTCACATCCTGCGGAGAACGTTACTTGTTTACTGGAATCATCGAAGGCGTCGGCCGTCTGGCCGCACGCGAGTCCATCGGCGGCGATGTCCGCTTCACCTTCAATGTCGGCAACCTGCCGTTCGATCACGTGCAGATGGGCGAAAGCATCGCCATCAACGGTGTCTGCCTGACGGTCATCGCATTCGACGCCAACAGCTTCCAGGCCGATGCCTCCACCGAGACGCTGGGCCTGACCACGCTGGGCCAACTCGAGCAGGGCGCGGTCATCAACCTCGAGCGTGCCATGCGCCCGACCGATCGTCTGGGTGGGCATCTGGTCAGCGGCCACGTTGATGGCCTGGGCCAGGTGCTGTCCATCCACGATGACGCGCGCGCCCAGCGCTGGCGCTTCGCCGCGCCGGCCTCGCTGCTGCGCTACATCGCCAAGAAGGGCTCGATCTGCGTGGACGGCGTCAGCCTCACCGTCAACGAAGTGGACGAGGAAGGCTTCGAGGTCGCGCTGATCCCCCATACCGTGGCCAACACCGCCTTCTCCGCCTCCGGCGTGGGCAGTGCGGTGAACCTGGAAATCGACCTGGTCGCCCGTTATGTCGAACGTCTTGTTGGCGGGCACCTGCAGGGAGGCGCAGCATGAACTTCGCGCCGATCCCCGAGATCCTGGAAGACATCCGCCAGGGCCGCATGGTCGTCATCGTCGATGACGAGGACCGCGAGAACGAAGGCGACCTGATCATGGCTGCCGAGCTGGTCAAGGCCAGCGACATCAACTTCATGGTCACCCACGGCCGTGGCCTGGTGTGCCTGCCGTTGACCCGCACCCGCGCCGCCGACCTGGGCCTGGCGCCGATGGTGCAGGCCAACACCGCGCAGTTCCAGACCAATTTCACCGTCAGCATCGAAGCGGCCGAGGGCGTGACCACCGGCATCTCCGCCCATGACCGCGCGCATACCATCCGCACCGCGGTGAAGCCCAACGCGCGGCCGTCGGACCTGCACCAGCCCGGCCACATCTTCCCGCTGATCGCCCAGCCGGGCGGCGTGCTGACCCGCGCCGGCCACACCGAAGCGGGTGTGGACCTGGCCATGCTGGCCGGGCTGGAACCGGCCGGCGTGCTGGTGGAGATCCTCAACCCGGATGGCAGCATGGCGCGTCGCCCGGAGCTGGAAGTGTTCGCCCGCGAGCACGGCCTGAAGATGGGCTCCATCGCCGACCTGATCGCCTACCGCCTGGCCACCGAGAAGACGGTCGAACGCGTCGATGAGCGCGACATCGATACCGAGTTCGGCCCGTTCAGGCTGGTGACCTACCGCGACCGCATCGCCCACGACCTGCACTTCGCCCTGGTCCGCGGCACTCCCGACGCTGGCACGCCTACGCTGGTGCGCGTGCAGGTGGAGAATCCGCTGGCCGACCTGCTGCACTGGCGTCGTGACGATTTCGGCGTGGCCGCCACCGACGCGCTGCGTGCAATCGCCGCCGAAGGTGCCGGCGTGATGGTGGTGCTGTCGGCGCCGCGCGATGGCGAGGCGCTGCTCGCGCGCCTGCGCCAGCAGCCCGCACCGGTGGTGCCGGGCAAGGACAAGGATGTGGGCCAGTGGCGCCGCAATGGCGCGGGTGCGCAGATCCTGTCCGATCTGGGGCTGGGCAAGCTGCGCGTGCTGGGCACGCCGCGCCGGCAGATCGGCCTGGCCGGCTATGGCCTGGAAGTGGTGGAGACGGTGGCCCTGTAACGGTCGCCCCGTGGGGTCGGAGGCCGCGGTGCGGGATCCGACCCCGGTAGCGCCGGGCCATGCCCGGCGGATGCCAGGCCCCCGCCAACCACGGCCGGGGCCCATCCACGCTAGAATTACCCCTTATCGAGTCCCCCAAGCCGCATATGAGCCACTACGAAGGCGATCTTCGCACTCCCGAGTCGGCGCGCTTTGCCATCCTGGCCAGCCGCTGGAACGCCCGCATCACCGATACGCTGGTGGCCGGCGCACGCCAGAGCCTGGCCGGCAACGGCATCACCGAAGCCAACATCGACGTGATCCGGGTGCCGGGCGCCTGGGAACTGCCGCTGGTCGCCGCACGCCTGGCCGCCGCCCATGAACACGCCGCCATCCTCACCCTCGGCTGTGTGATCCGCGGCGACACCCGTCATTACGAACACGTGGCCGACCGCTGCGCCGAAGGCCTGATGCGCGTGCAGCTGGATTTCGGCGTGCCGGTACTGAACGGCGTGCTGGCGGTGGAACGCGTGGAAGATGCCGAGGCCCGCGCCGGCGGCAGCCACGGCAACAAGGGCGAGGAAGTCGCACTCGCCGCATTGGAAATGGTCAATCTTCTGGAGCAGCTGCCATGAACAAGAACACCCAGGGCAAGCCCTCCGGTAAACCCGTCCGCCGCGATGGCATTGATCCGGTGCTGCGCTCGCGCGCGCGCCGTCGTGCCGTGCAGGCCGTCTATGCGTGGCAGATCTCCGGCGGCAACGCACAGTCGCTGATCGCCCAGTTCGCGCATGAGCAGGCCCGCGAGATCGCCGATCTGGCGTACTTCGAGGCGCTGATGCACGGCGTGCTCGACAACCGCACCGACATCGACGAAGCGCTGGGCCCGTATCTGGACCGTGGCATCGAGGAAGTCGATGCCATCGAACGCGCGGTGCTGCGCCTGGCCGCGTACGAGCTGCGCTACCGCCTGGACGTGCCGTACCGCGTGGTGATCAACGAGGCCATCGAATCGGCCAAGCGCTTCGGCTCCGAACACGGCCACACCTACGTCAACGGTGTGCTGGACCGCGCCGCCGTGGAATGGCGCAAGGTAGAATCGGGCCACTGACCCGATCGCTGTAGAGCCGTGCCCTGCCTGGCTTGCCGCGCAGGGCAGGGCTGCGTCCGGTAGTGTGGCGCGTGATCGAACTGCAGCCGCGCATGGCCCGGCTGCTACATAAGAGCAGAACGCCCCATGTCCCTGGCCGAATTCGCCCTCATCGACCGTATCCGCGCCCGCACCGCCGAGCGCGATGACGTGCTGCTCGGCATCGGTGACGATGCCGCGCTGCTGCAGCCGCGCGCGAATGAACAGCTGGTGGTGACCGCCGATACACTCAACAGTGGCGTGCACTTCCCGGTGGAGACGCCGGCCTTCGATATCGGCTGGAAGACGCTGGCGGTCAATCTGTCCGATCTTGCGTCGATGGGCGCGCGACCGGCCTGGTGCACCTTGGCGCTGTCATTGCCGGAAACGTCCGAAGACTGGATCGAGGCATTCGCCGATGGCTTCTTCGCATTGGCCGACCAGCATGACGTCGCGCTGATCGGGGGTGACACCACGCGCGGACCGCTGTCGTTGTCTGTCACCGCGATGGGCCAGGTGGGCCGTGGTCAGGCCCTGCGCCGCGACCGTGCACAGGCCGGCGATGACATCTGGGTCAGTGGCACGCTGGGGGATGCGGCAGGTGCGCTGCGCCTGTGGCAACAGGGGGCGCTGAACGTGGCCACGGCCACGTTGCTGGCCGATTACGAAAGCCTCCGCCTGCGCCTGCTGCGGCCGACGCCACGCGTGACCCTCGGCCTGCGCCTGCGTGCCTTCGCGCATGCGGCAGTGGATGTGTCCGACGGACTGCTGGCCGATCTGGGCCACATCGCCCGCCTCAGTGACGTGGCAGCGCATGTCGATACCGATGCGTTGCCGATCTCGCACGCGCTGCGTGAGCTGCTCGGCCGCGATGGCGCGCGCGACTGTGCATTGCGTGGCGGAGACGACTACGAGCTGTGCTTCACCGCGGCCGCCGATCAGCGCGACGCACTGCATTACCTCGCCGAATCGCTGGACCTGCCGCTCACCCGCATTGGCCGCATCGCCGAAGGGCAGGGCGTGCACGTGGATGGCGAAGTGGCCGACGGTGGTTATCAGCACTTCGCCTGACGAATGAAGACGCCGGGCCTGGCCCGGCGCTGCCACATCGAAGTGGGGTCAGAGCCCTCTGCGCCGCAAAGGGCTCTGACCCCAAGCGTTGTTACCACAGTTCAGAACGCGAGGTGCTCACGTCGCATGCAACTGCACCTCGACATACTCGGCCAGCCCGCGACAGGCCAGCAGCAGCCCGTCGCGCACGTCGTCGTCCACCTGCTGATCATCATCGCCATCCACGCGTGCGCGTTCGGTCGCATGCAGCAGTTCCAGCAGCAGCGTCAGGCCGGCATTTGCGCGGTCGACGCGCGCCATGGCCATGCGTTGTCCGGCTGTACGGCCCTTGTCCGGCCAGGGCTGGCCGTCGGCGGCCTCCACCTGGCGGATGCGCCGCAGGCACTCCAGCAAGGTGGTGCCGGTGGGTGCAGTGTCGTCGTGCGTGGCACTGAGTGTGGTTTCCAGTGCGCGGGCGATTGGCTCGGGCAGCTGGTGGGCCGCTTCACCGAGGGTGGCGAACAGATAGGGATAGTGCGTGGCAGTCATGGCGGCGTCCTTGTATGTGAAGCAAGGGGCCACCCCGCTGGATGGCGAGGGTGGCGGACGGTGCGTGGTTCCAATACCGGTGGTAAGCATGTGAAACGCCGGCGGGCACGAGGCCCCCACGCACCGCCCGCCACGTAAGCGCGGACAGAATGTCTGCCGACGCCGTCCCAGGGAGGGGCGACGCCGACAGACAAGCGTAAACAAACATACTTACCAAACGGGATTGGAAGCCCGTGCCACCCGTTGTCGGTGGCGATCCATCATTTGCATGCAGCGCTAATGCTGCCAATGAGAAAAGTTGGAAAGCAGACAGATGCGAATGTTCGCAGCGACGCGGCGGAAGCCGTCAATGCATGCGGATCACGACATCCCTTGCAGAGCCGAGCCTATGCTCGGCGCTACCGCAATTCCTGTCAGGCGGAACGTGTCATCAGCGCTCGATGTTCGCATCGGCATCGCGCTGCATTACCTCGCTTCACCACCGGTAGGCGACACCCACATTGGCCGTTGCTTCGCGGTAACCGTGGTCGCCACGCATCACACCGAAGCCGCCCCACCCACTCAGGCCCGAACGGAAGTCCACGCGCGCACCGGCATTGAGCTCGTAGCGGTTGCGCGGCACGCTGGCCTGCAGCACGTCATCGTCGAACGCCATGCCGTTGCTGGCGCCGTCGCGATACCAGTTGGCCACCACGTAGGGGCTGACCGAAGCGCCTGCATCACTGTGGCCTTCACCCTGCAGGCGCAGGCCCACACGGCCGGACAGGCCGCTGCCGCCCAGGCTGCGGACCATGGTGCCGTTGCTTTCTTCATGGCGGTCGGTGTGGACATCGGTGTAGACCAGCTGCAGCTCCGGCTGCAGACTCAGTCTGGTGCTGCCGATCTGGCCGATACCGAAGCGGTAGCCGGCTTCCAGCGAGGACTGCCAGATGTCCGAGTCGTACCGCTCCTCGGCCAGGCCTTCGCCCTGCACGCGGTTGCGGAACTGGCCACGCTGCACGCTGGCATCCAGGTACAGCGCATCGCGGCTCCAGCTGCCGTAGGCACCCACCGCGCCACCTTCGACCTTGCCGCGGGCGCTGTAGCCGGTCAGCTGGGAGCGGGAGGTTGCGCTGGACTGTGCCAGCGTGGCCATCAGGCCGACACGGCCGCGGCCGCTGTCGAACACGCCTGCGTCGGCGCCCAGCTGCAGGCGCGAGCGGTCCACATGCAGATCGAGTTGCTCCTGCACGGCCGCCAATCGGCTCTGCGTGCCGTCCGCGCGCGCCCAGCCGTGAACGCCGTCATCGGTTGCGCGGCCACCCTGGCGGTCGCGCCAGCCGTGACGCAGCAGCTGGTGGGCGGCGAACTGGTTGGCCAGGTAGGCGCCGGCTTCCGGCCGCAGCACCGGGGTGGGCGTGCCCGGATCGCTGGGATCGGTAGGATCGACCGGATCGATCGGGTTGCACTCGGGCAGGCTCGGATCGATGACGCAGGGGTCCGGGCTGCCTGCAAGTTCCGAGCGCAGGTACCAGCCGCCGTCGCTCTCATCCTTGAACAGGAAGTACTCGTACTGCCCGCCCACCGCGCGCCCCTGCAGGTCGAACTGCGCGTTGGACGCGCCGCCGATGCGGATCAGCTCGATGCCCTTGTCGGTCTTCGCGCCGGCACCGCCGGCGTTGAGCACGCGCACATTGGCCTGTCCATTGGCATCGCCGGAGATGACCAGCCTGTCGGTGGCCGAGCTGTCGTCACCGAGCTGGGTGTTGAACAGCAGGGTGCCGCCGGCACCGGTGAAGTCGTCCACGGCCAGGGTATTGAAGGTGCTGCCGTCGCCCAGGGCGACGGTACCACCGCTGCCCACCGTGAGGTGACCCACGTTGCTGTCGCCGGTCATCAGCCAGGTGGCGCCGGTATCGATGCTCGCCGAGGTGACATCGAAGAAGCGGCCATCAATCTGCGCCTTGTTGCGCAGGAAGACGTCGAGCGTGCCGTTGACAGTGCGGGTATCGAACGTGATGTTGCCGGCGAGGCGGGAGTTGTCCACGGTGAAACGTACATCGGTACGCTGTTCCGATGGCCCGCGATCATGACCGACCAACAGGAGGTTGCCATCGCCCCCGACCAGCCGGGACCCGTTGGCGATGGTGATGTCATAGGTGTTGGGTGACAGGGGAACCACCCGGATCGCGGCGCCGCGTCCGGACTGGATGGTCGATGCGTCGACGTTGAGCGAGAGGTGCTCGTCGGGGTTGGACTCGCCCCACATCACGACCCCGATATTGGATGCCTCGACACGGCTGCCATTGACGATGTCCACGCGACCGAACTGCAGGCGAACACCGACGCCGCTGGAGATGTCGCGCTGGGGTGCCGGAGCGTCCTCCACATGGATCGAGCTGGAGTCGAGCAGCGCGTAGGGATTCCGTGCGCCGTTGCCCGACGGGACGGATGCCAGGTCCAGCCCGACTGCAAGCGCCTGATCCGGAGCCATGCCGGCGGCAGTGACCGAAATGGAACTGTTCATCAGACGGGCGATTGCGCCCCCGCCAACGGAGATCACTCCATTGAAGCGGCTGTTGCTTGCGTCGAGCGAGGCATTGTCTCTGAGTGCTACCGCATACGGTGAAGCCGCTGGCACAGCCGAGACCTCTGCGTTGTTGAGCGTCAGCGTGGAGGTGTCCCAGGCCTCGATCTGTTGGGTTCTTCCTCCATCGACCCGCAGCGCGGAACCATTGATGAGCTTCCAGGCTTCCGGCGCATCGCCGGGCACCACTTCAGCCTCTTCGCCATCCAGCTGCCGCGCCTCCAGCGCCGTGAACGGCAGGCAGGTCAGTGCAAGGACCACGGCACACGCCAGCGGACGCACCGACGGGCGCCCGGACACACGCGAACTCACTGCTTTCATCGTCTTGATCTCGTGTCAGAAGGGAAAACCTGGCTGAACACTTCAAGCGACTGCCGCGCCCCCGTCACCGCGCTCCCGCAGCGGCATTCGTCTCCCAACGAGATGATGGCGCCGTGAAGAGGGTCGGGGTGCGTTACGTCATTGGTGTCAGCTGCGGCGCGAAGTGTCGCGGTCCGCAGCGCTGTACCCCATGCAATAACTTGCAAAGCGTCCGTGCGTGCAGATATGAGCCAGACGGCGTTCAGCAGTCCGGCCGCTTGCCTACGCCGGCGGCAGCACCTTGCCCGGGTTGAGGATGCCATCCGGGTCCAGCGTGGCCTTGATCGCGCGCATGGTCGCCAGCGTGGCGGGAGTGAACGCCTGCGCCATGAAATCGCGCTTGGCCAGGCCGATGCCATGTTCACCGGACAGCGTGCCGCCCAGCGCCAGCGTCAGCGCGAAGATCTTTGGCAGCGCCGCATGCGCTCGCGCGTTCTCGTCGGCATCGTCCGGGTGGTACAGGATGTTGACGTGCAGGTTGCCGTTGCCGGCATGGCCGAAGGTGACGATGGTCAGGCTGTACTCGCGAGCCAGCGCCTGTACGCCAGCAACCAGATCGGGAATGCGTGATACCGGCACCACCACGTCTTCGTTGATCTTGCCGGGCGCAACGCTGCGCAGCGCGGGCGACAGTGCCTTGCGCGCCGCCCACAGCTGGTCGCGTGCGCGGCCCTCCATCGCTACGTCCAGTTCGATCATGCCGTCGCCTTCGGCAGCGCTGGCCAGCGCCTGCAGCAGGTAGGGCAGGGTGTCGTGGTCGCCATCGGCCTCGACCAGCAGCATCGCGCCGGCCTCGGGCACGTCGGCGCCATTGAGGCGCAGCAGTTCCAGGCTGCGCGCGTCCATGAACTCCAGGCGGGTGGGTACCACCGGCTGCGACATCAGCCGCGATACCGCGGCGGCGGCGGCATCGGCATCGCGGTACAGCACGCGCAGTCCGGCCTGCGCGACCGGCAGCGGCGTCAGCTTCAAGGTAGCTTCCACGATCAGCGCCAGGGTGCCCTCGCTACCCACCAGCAGGTGGGTCAGGTCGTAGCCGGTGGCATCCTTGGTATAGGCACCACCGCAGCGGATCACCTCGCCGGTGCCGGTGACCGCGACCAGCCCCAGCACGTTGTCTCGGCTGGTGCCGTACTTCACCGCGCGTGGGCCACCGGCATTGCAGGCGAGGTTGCCGCCGACGCTGCAGATCTCCGCGCTGGACGGGTCCGGCGCCCAGAACAGCCCATGCGGTGTCAGCGCCTGCTGCAGGGCGCCGTTGAGCACCCCAGGCTGCACCACCGCGCAGCGATCACCGGCACGGATCTCGACGATGCGATCCATGCGGGTGAACGACAGCACGATGCTGCCCGGCAGGGGCACCGCCGCCCCGGTGGTACCGGTGCCCGCGCCACGCGCGACCAGGGCCACGCCGTGCACACGGCAGGCGCGGACCAGCGCCTGCACCTGTTCGGTGTCGGCCGGCAGCGCGACGGCGGCGGGGCGTTGCCGGCGCCATGAGTTGTCCTGCGCATTCGCCTCCAGCGCGGTGTCATCCATGCGCCAGCCCTCCGTGCCCAGCAGGGCGGACAGTTCGGCAACCAGGGCAGCGGGCAGGGCAGGGCTCATGTTGGATCTCGTGGAACAACCGGTACGGAGTGGATGGCCTTGCAGGCGGCCTTTGCGCCGGGCATCGGCACGGCAGCGTGGGTGATGATCGAGGGCATCAGCAGTCGTCCAGCCGGAATGCGTCGCGCAGCCAGTGCAGCTGTGGCGGTTCGCCGCTGGCCTCGACCACGTCGAAGCGGCAGGGCGCATCGGCCAGTGCAGGATGCGCCTGCAGGTACAACTGTGCGGCCTGTACCAGGCGCCGGCATTTGCGGGGATCGATCGATGCGGCAGCGCCTCCGAAGTCGCTGCGCGCGCGGTACCGCACCTCCACGAAAACCACGGTGCCGGCGTCGTCCATCACCAGGTCCAGTTCACCGCTTCGATAACGGACATTGCGCGCGCGTGGCTGCAGCCCGGCCTGTTGCAGGTGCAGCTCGGCGGCGGTTTCCACCGCCGAGCCCCGCTGCGTGCGCTCAGCGACCACCGACGATCGGCATCGGCCGGCCGCCGCTGAAGGTCGACCACGCCGGCTGGCGCAGGATGTTGCCGTTGCCATCGAGGAACAGGGTGCCGGTGGCGCCTTCCAGGCCGCCTTCGTTGGCCAGCTTGTCCAGATAGCTGCTGATCTTCCACGCGTCTGCGCCGAAGGCGAACAGGCGGCCGGCGGCACCGCGCGCGCTGGGCAGCGTGCTGGCGACCTGGCTGGCCGACGGCAGGCCGGAGACACTGCGCACGTTCCAGGCTTCATTCGGGTAGACGATGCCGTCCAGTGCCACGTCTTCCTCCACCTTGCCGCTGCCGATGGTCAGCTGGGACGTGCCGACGCGGGTGGCGCCGCCGACACCGGCCAGCGCCAGCTGCGGCGCGAGCAGCCGCGCCTGCGGAGCGCGCACGGCGAGAAACACAGCGTCGACCTGGCCGGCATTGCGCAGCTGGGCGCCGACATCGCCCACTGCTTCAGGGACCGATACCGTGGCGGCCACCTGGCCGCCGCGCTGGGTGAAACGCTGGGAGAAGGCCGCGGCGGCGCGGCGGCCGGTATCGTCGCTGCTGCTGATGACCAGGGCGCGATTGCGCTCACGGCCGCGCAGGTATTCGGCGGCGACGATACCGTCGTCTTCCGGGGCGAGCGAGAAGCCGGCGCTACCGGCCGGCGGTGAATCCTTGCCACGGTTCAGCGCCAGCACCGGCACCTGCAGCGGCTGGCGGCCGTATACCGCATCCACTTCATCGCGGCCCAGCGGGCCGACGACGAAGTCGGCACCGGAGGCCACTGCCTTGTCGTATGCAGCCAATGCACCGGCCGGCGTGCCGGCGGTATCGAAGAAATTGATGTCCGGGCGGCGGCGCGATTCGCCGTAATAGGCGGCGAGCAGGCCATCGCGCACCGGCTGTGCCGCGGTGGCAAGGCGGCCACTGAGTGGCAGCAGCACGGCCAGCTTCGCCGGCGGGCGGTAGCCATCGCTCATTGCCGGCGGGCGCTTGCTGGTGTCGAACTGGGCGGCACCGTCGCGGTCGAACGGACGCGGAAGCGGCAGGCCGCGGGCGATCAACGCACGGCCGGCGAAGTTGTACAGCGGATCGTTGGCCGGCAGCGCGGCGGCACGGCTGCGCAGCGTGGCATCATCGAGGGTGCCAAGCAGGCCTGAAATAGCCGCCTGGTTCTCGTTGCGCGCGCTGCCGGTGAGGCCGGCCTGCGCGCGTGCGCGGTCGCTGGCGGCGCCGAAGGCATCGCCAGTGGCCTGCAGGGCCTGGGCACGGGCGAGCAGCCAGCGCGTGCGCAGGCCGGGTGCGACGTTGTCGCCATTGTCCTTGAGCAGGGCCAGCGCCTGTGCGGGTTGCTTGTCAGCCAGTGCCAGCTCGGCGCCGGTCAGCTGGTAACGCTGCAGGCTGGCACCGGACAGCTGTCGGGCGCTGAGCTGCCCCAACAGGCTGCGCGCGCGGGTGCTGTCGCCGGCCAGGTGCCACGCCCAGGCTGCATCCGCCAGGGCATTGCTGCGCGCGCTGCCGCGCAGGGTGGCCGCAAGGCCCTCCAGCTGCATCGCGGCGTCGCGAGGCTTGCCCTGTTCGATCAGCGCCAGCGCCTGGCTCTGGGCCGGCGATTCGGGCGCGCTGGTGAAGCTGGTGGTGGCACAGCCGGCCAGGAGCATCAGCGACAACGAAAGGGCGGAGATGCGTGCGGCGGGCTTGTTCATGATCGGGTCCATGCGATGAGGGCAGCGGCCTTGGCCAGGTACACGCTAGGATTCTACCCTTGCCCCGTGAGTACCGCTGAAATGAGTGTCCCCACCCTGTATGTCGTCGCCACGCCGATCGGCAACCTGGCCGATCTGAGTCCGCGCGCACAGGAGGTGCTGCGTTCGGTAGCGGCGATCTGTGCCGAAGACACGCGGCGCAGCGGCCAGCTGTTGTCCCATTTCGGCATCCAGCAGCCGCTGGTGGCGCTGCACGAGCACAACGAAGACGCCCTGGCGCAGCGACTGGTCTCGCGCCTGCAGGCGGGCGAATCGCTGGCGCTGGTCAGCGATGCCGGCACGCCGCTGGTCAGCGATCCCGGCTTCCGCCTGGTACGGGCCGCGCGCGCGGCGGGCATCCGGGTCAGCCCGGTTCCGGGTGCCTGTGCCGCCATTGCCGCGCTCAGCGTGGCCGGCCTGCCCAGCGATCGCTTCAGTTTCGAGGGATTCCTGCCGGCCAAGGCCAGCGGGCGCCGCGACCGGCTGCAGGCGCTCGCCGGCGAGGTGCGCACGATGGTGTTCTACGAATCCTCGCACCGGATCGCCGAGTCCCTGGCGGACATGGCCGCGATCTTCGGCGGTGAGCGGCCTGCGGTGCTGGCGCGGGAGCTGACCAAGCTGTTCGAGACCGTGCTGGATGGCGATCTGGCGGCCTTGCGGGCAACGGTCGAAGCCGACGAGAACCAGCGCAAGGGCGAGTTTGTGGTGATGGTGCAGGGGGCCGGCGACGACGAGGAAGCGCAGCTGGCCCATGGCCGTCGCGTCTACGCCACATTGAGCGAGCACCTGCCGCCGTCGACCGCCGCCAAGCTGGCCGCCGAGCTGACCGGCGCACCGCGCAAGGCGTTGTACGGCCGGTAGCGCCGGGCCATGCCCGGCGTGCGCGTCGCGCGGCATCGAACAGCCACCGGGCAGGAACCACCCGCGTACGCTAGAATGCGCGCTGGCGGAGCCGGCCAGACAGTCGCGTCATCCCTTGCGGGGTGCCGAGGAAAGTCCGGGCTCCACAGGGCAAGGTGCCAGGTAACGCCTGGGCGGCGCAAGCCGACGGAAAGTGCAACAGAAAGATACCGCCTACGTCTTCTTCGGAAGGCCGGTAAGGGTGAAATGGTGCGGTAAGAGCGCACCGCGAGTCTGGTAACAGACCGGCACGGCAAACCCCACCTGGAGCAAGACCAAATAGGGATCCTTTGGCGCGGCCCGCGTTGGATCCGGGTAGGTTGCTTGAGCGTTGCGGTGACGTAACGCCTAGAGGAATGACTGTCCACGACAGAACCCGGCTTATCGGCCGGCTCCGCCTCCATTCACTTCTGCAGCGCCAGGCCACGCCCGGCGGCATCCGGCCGGGCGCTCAGAAGTCGATGCGGCTTCCGGCAACGAATACGCCCTGCGGCCCGAAGCGGCGTTCATGGATCTGCCCGTGGCCGTTGCCATCGATCAGCAGCACGGTGCTGGCACGGGTGCCGTAGTCGTCGCCGCGGATGAAGGCCGGGCTCAACCAGCGCTCGCGTTCCAGCCCGATGCCGGTGTCCGGCAGGTCACTGTCGGCAGGCCGGTGTTCGTCGGCCAGCGCGGTCCATAGCGGGGTCAGGTGCGGGGTCAGATCCCTTTCGCTTTGCGAAGGAGATCTGACCCCGTCTTCTTCCAGCCAGGCCGTCAGCGCCGCCATCAGCCGCTGTGTCTTCGGCCAGGGGGCATCCAGTGCACCGTTGGACATGCCATGCACGCCCGGCCCCAGGCGCTGCCGTTCGGCAGGGTGGTTGCCCAGATACTCCAGGCTGTCGCTATCGGCCAGCAGCAGGTTGAACGGGGCGTAGGCGCCGGCCACGGCCGCCAAGCGGTCGATATGCACTGCGGCCGGGTCGCGGCCACGCAGGAAGTCGGCCACCAGCGCGCCACGCGAGGGACCGGTCTGGGCGGCCAGCGGATCGCGCACATTGGTGACCACCGCCATCCGGCCGCCGGCACCGACGCCGGCCCAGCCTCCTCCGGAGCGGAGGTCGCGCCCGCCGATGACGGAGGTCTCATCCTGCCAGCGGGCCAGCGCCGCAGTGGGGCGGGCGTGGAACTCATCACGGTTGCCGGTCATCACCAGCCGCCAGCGCGGATGGTGCATCCAGCCAAGAGCAAGCAGGCACATGACGTCATTGTGCCCGGTTTGCGCAGTCTGGCGCCGCTTTCAGCCAGTTCCCGATGAATGCGGGGGCGATGTTTCACGCCCCCTGCACAGGCCTGAACTTCCGTTCAATCTCAAAAATTGAGACGGATCAGCAACTTGTGGATAAGCCTTGAACAATTCTCTAAAGGTTGCTGCAAGCCATTGATGTGGCTGGCGATTTCCCTGCGGAAAAGTTGTTGACAACCCTTCGCTCGCTGCTAAGGTGGGCATCAGAGGGAAATCCGGGTGTTTTGTGGGTTTTCGTGGTTCAATGTTTCACCGGGCGAAGGACAAGGTGCAGGCGTCGTGTTTCAGGGCGAGACGGCCATCACAGTTGACGACAAGGGGCGCATGGCGGTTCCCACCGCTTACCGCGACGTCGTCGCGCGCGCCAGCAACAACCGTCTCGTGTTGACCTACAACCCGTTCGAAGCCGGCTGCCTGTGGCTGTATGCCGAGTCCGAATGGGAGCGGGTCCGCGACGATGTCATGTCCAAGCCCAATACCCAGCGCGTCGTGCGCCTGTTGCAGCAGAAGCTGGTCGGCTCGGCCGCCCACCTGGAGCTGGACGGCAACGGTCGTATCAGCATTCCCGCCAGCCACCGCGGTGCGGTGGGCATAGAAAAGAAGGCGGTATTGCTCGGTATGGGCGACAAGTTCGAATTGTGGAGCGAGCAGGCGCATCGTGCCCTGATCCAGCAGACGTTGTCTGACGAGGATCTGGGCGATGGGTTGCTCGACCTGAAGTTGTGAGCCGGGGTGCCCGGATGCGCCCAGAAGCGCAGGCCGGTCACCTTCCGGTGTCGCAGTCGCCGGCGGTGCACCTGCCGGTCCTGTACACCCAGGTCCTGGACGGCCTGAGGGTGATCGAAAACGGACGTTATCTGGATGGCACGTTCGGTCGTGGCGGTCACGCACGTGGCGTGCTCACCCAGTTGGGGCCGGAGGGACGCCTGCTGGTCATGGACAAGGATCCGGAAGCCATCGCTGTGGCCGAGCGCGACTTCGCGCCGGACCCGCGCGTGTCGATTTTCCGTGGCAGCTTCGCCCAGCTGCTGCAGTGGAACGAGACGGCCGAAGGCCTGGATGGCGTGCTGTTCGATCTCGGCGTGTCCTCGCCGCAGCTGGACGTGGCCGAACGTGGTTTCAGCTTCGGCAAGGACGGCCCGCTGGACATGCGCATGGATCCGGACAGCGGCGAAAGTGCCGCGCAGTGGATCAACCGCGTCGAAGAGCGCGAGATCGCCGACGTGCTGTGGACCTACGGCGAAGAGCGGCAGAGCCGGCGCATCGCCCGCGCCATCGTTGCCCGCCGCGAGAAGCAGCCGTTCTCCCGCACGGCCGAACTGGCCGAACTGATCGCGTCGGTGATGCCCCGTGGCAAGGACAAGATCCATCCGGCCACCCGCAGTTTCCAGGCCATCCGCATCCACATCAACCGCGAGCTGGCCGATCTGGAGGCCGGGCTCGACGCGGCGGTGGAGCGGCTCAAGCCCGGCGGCCGGCTGGCGGTCATCAGCTTCCATTCGCTGGAAGACCGTATCGTCAAGCAGTACATGAACCGTCTGGCCAAGGCGCCGCCTGCCAACCGCCGCCTGCCTGAAGCGGTCGCGTTCGTGCCGACCCTGGACCTGATCGGCGGGGCCATCAAGGCCACGGACGACGAACTGGCCGCCAACCCGCGCGCGCGCAGCGCCGTGCTGCGCGTGGCCCAGAAGCGGGAGGCCGACGCATGAGCCGCCTGCTGCTGATCATTCTGCTGGCCTCCACCGTGGCCTCGGCGATCGGCGTGGTGTTCGTGCGCCACCGCCACCGGCAGACGTTCATCGAGCTGTCGCGCGCCGAGCGTGCGCGCGATGACCTGAACATCGAATTCGGCCGCCTGCAGCTGGAACAGGCCACCCTGGCCGAAGCCAACCGCGTCGACCGCATCGCCCGTGAAAAGCTGGGCATGAAGTTCCCCGAAGCCGCCGACGTAGTGGTGGTGCGCCCATGAACAAGACCGGCCGCAACCGTCCACGCAACGCCTTCAACCTGCGCCAGCGCCTGCGCTGGGTG
This sequence comes from Stenotrophomonas sp. B2, assembly GCF_014947095.1. Classification (NCBI taxonomy): domain Bacteria; kingdom Pseudomonadati; phylum Pseudomonadota; class Gammaproteobacteria; order Lysobacterales; family Lysobacteraceae; genus Stenotrophomonas; species Stenotrophomonas sp. B2. The sequence goes on from NZ_JADCQA010000006.1 coordinate 136,038, forward strand.
GCACTGGCGCTCGGCCTGTGTTCGGTGTCGCTGGTCGGCCGCGCGGCCTACGTGCAGATCATCAACAGCGATTTCTACCAGCGCCAGGGCGAGGCCCGCTACCTGCGCGAGCTGCCGATCAAGACCTCGCGCGGCATGATCACCGACCGCAACGGCGAACCGCTGGCGGTCTCCACCCCGGTGGCCTCGATCTGGGTGAACCCGCAGGACCTGCTGCGCGCCCCTGACCGCATTCCCGAACTGGCGCAGGCCGTGGGCATGTCGGTGGACGAGCTGAGCAGCCGCCTGTCGCAGAAGTCGGACAAGGAATTCATGTACCTGCGTCGCCGGATCAATCCGGACGAGGCAGAAAAGGTGGTCGCGCTGAAGATTCCAGGCGTGGCCGCGCAGCGCGAGTTCCGCCGCTTCTACCCGCAGGGCGAAGCGATGGCGCATGTGCTGGGTTTCACCAACATCGACGACCGCGGCCAGGAAGGCCTGGAACTGGCGTTCGACGAATGGCTGCGCGGCAAGCCGGGCGCGAAGCGGGTGATCCGCAACCGCAAGGGCGAGACCGTCGAGAGCGATCTGCTGCGTGCCGCCGAACCGGGCAAGGACCTGACCCTCAGCATCGATCGCCGCATCCAGTACCTGGCCTTCAAGGAACTGCGCAATGCGCTGGTGGCCAACAAGGCGGCCGGCGGTTCGATGGTCATCATGGACGTGACCACCGGCGAGATCCTGGCCATGGTCAACCTGCCGACCTACAACCCGAACTCGCTGACCGGTGCGTTGCCCGATTCGCGCCGCAATCGCGCGGTGACCGATCTGGTCGAACCGGGCTCGACGATGAAGCCGTTGACCATCGCCACCGCGCTGCAGGCAGGCGTGGTGACCAAGGACACCATCGTCGACACCAATCCGGGTTACATGACCCTGGGCCGCTTCACCATCCGCGACGTGCCGCGCAACAACGGGGTACTGAACGTGACCGGCGTGATCACCCGCAGCTCCAACGTGGGTGCCGCCAAGGTCGCGGCGAAGATGCCCGACCAGACCTTCTATGACGGTGTGCGGCGCTTCGGCTACGGCTCGGTACCGCACAGCGGTTTCCCGGGTGAGTCGGGAGGTGTGGTGATGCGTCCGGGCCGTTGGTCGGGAACCACCAAGACCACCATGTCCTATGGCTACGGCCTGTCGGTCACGCCGTTGCAGATCGCCACCGCGTACTCGGCGCTGGCCAACGGTGGTCGCCTGATTGCACCGACCTTCGTCAAGGGGCAGCGCAACGAAGGCCAGCAGATCATCGACGAGAACGTCGCCAAGCAGGTGGTGGCGATGATGGAAACGGTGGTCACCCAGGGCGGCGCCAAGCAGGCGGCGGTCCTGGGCTACCACGTCGCCGGCAAGACCGGTACTGCGCGCAAGGCCGGCCCCGGCGGCTACGAGCGCGGTCACTACAACGCGCTGTTCGCCGGCGTGGTGCCCGCCACCAACCCGCGCTTCGCCACTGTCATCGTCATCAATGATCCGCAGGCCGGCAAGTTCTACGGCGGCCTGGTGTCGGCCCCGGTCTATCACAACGTGATGGAAGGCACTCTGCGCCTGATGGATGTGCCGCTGGACGACCTGCAGTCGTGGCTGGCCGCGCAGCAGTCCGGAAAGATGGGGCACTCGGCCTCGATCCTGCCGGCCCCGCCGGCCGAGACCGCGTTGCCGGTCGATGCCGCCGCCGAATTCGATGCCGCGCTGCCCAGCGCGCAGGTCCAGACGCCGCCCGCCACGGGAGGCACGCAATGAGCCCTTCGATGTTGCTTTCGCAGTTGCTTCCGGACGTGGCCCTGGCGGGCCATGATCCCGTTCTGACCGGCCTGGTGCTGGACAGCCGTGCCGTACGCCCCGGCAATGCCTTCGTGGCCATCGCCGGCTTCGGCGCACATGGCCTGGGCTTCGTCGATCAGGCGCGCGCGGCGGGCGCCGGCGCGATCCTGTTCGAGCCACCGGCACCGGACGATCTGCCCGCACCGGCCGATGCCATCGCGGTGCCGGGCCTGCGCGCACGCATGGGCGCAATGGCTGACCAGTTCCACGGTGCACCGTCGCGGGCAATGGCGATGGTGGGGGTCACCGGTACCAACGGCAAGACGTCCACCGTGCAGCTGCTGGCCCAGGCCTGGCATCTGCTGGGCACTCCCAGTGGCAGTATCGGCACGCTGGGTGCTGGACTTTACGGCGCGGTCGAGCCGACCGGCTTCACCACGCCGCTGGTGCTGCAGATGCATGCCCTGCTGGCGCAGCTGCGCGACCAGGGTGCGCGTGCGGTGGCGATGGAAGTCAGTTCACATGCGCTGGACCAGGGCCGCGTCGATGCCGTGCATTACGACGTGGCCGTGTTCACCAACCTCACCCGCGATCATCTCGATTACCACGGCGACATGGCCAGCTACGGCGCGGCCAAGGCCCGCCTGTTCCATCGTCCTGGCCTGAAGGCCGCGGTGATCAACCTCGACGACGCGTTCGGTCGCCAGCTGTTCGCCGACCTGCCGGCCGGCGTGCTGCCGATCGGCCTGAGCTCGCGCGGTACCGACGGCGCCGTCGTGCTCGCCGACGCGCTGCAGCTTGATGGCCGTGGCATCGCCTTCGACCTGGTGATCGAAGGACAGCGCGCAGCTGTCCGATCGCCGCTGCTGGGCCGCTTCAACGTCGACAACCTGCTGGCCGTGGCCGGCACCCTGCACGCACAGGGCCAGTCACTGCCGCGTATCGCCGAGGTACTGTCGGCGCTGCAGCCGATCCGCGGCCGCATGAACCGCCTTGGCGGCGAGCAGGGCCTGCCGACCGTGGTCATCGACTACGCGCACACGCCGGATGCACTGGAACAGGCACTGGACAGCCTGCATGGGCACCTGCAGGGCACGCTGTACTGTGTGTTCGGCTGTGGCGGTGAACGTGACACCGGCAAGCGCCCGCAGATGGCGGCCATTGCCGAGCGGCTGGCCAACCAGGTCATCGTGACCGATGACAACCCGCGTGGCGAGGACGGTGACCGCATCGTCGCCGACATCCTTGCAGGATTCACCGATGCCGGCGCGGTGACGGTGCAGCGCAACCGTGCGCGCGCGATCGGCCTGGCCGTGAAGCGCGCCGGTGCCGGCGACATCATCCTGATCGCCGGCAAGGGCCATGAGCCCTACCAGGAGATCAAGGGCGTACGCCACGACTTCGACGACACCGAAGTGGCGGCCGCTGCACTGGCTGCCAAGGCCGGTGTGCTGGCGGCGGAGGGTGCACGATGAAGCGCACCCTGCTGTCGCTGATCGCGCACTGGGCCGGCGGCGAGATCCACGGCGACGATGTCGCCATCGATGCCATCAGCAACGATACCCGCAGTCTTGGCCCGGGCAGCCTGTACGTGGCCCTGCGTGGCGAGCGCTTCGATGGCCATGACTTCGCCGCCGACGCGCAGGCCCGTGGCGCCAGCGCGCTGCTGGTCGAGCGCCTGCTGCCGGTCGAGCTGCCGCAGGTGCTGGTCGCCGACAGCGAACTGGCGCTGGCGAAGATCGCCACGGGCATGCAGCGCGACCGCAGCACCGAGGTCTTCGCGATCACCGGCAGCAACGGCAAGACCAGCGTGAAGAGCCTGCTGCTGGCCATCCTGCACCAGGTGGCACAGCACGCGCACAAGGTGGTCTATGCCAACCCGGGCAACCGCAACAACGAGATCGGCCTGCCACTGGCGGTGATCGATGCGCCGGAAGATGCCGACTACGCCGTCTACGAGATGGGCGCCGGCAAGCCGGGCGACATCGCCTACCTGACCGATATCGCCCGCCCGCGCTATGCGCTGGTCAACAACATCGCGCCTGCGCATCTTGAGCGGATGGGCAGTCTGCTCGGCGTGGCCACCACCAAAGGCGCCATCTACGCCGCACTGCCGGCCGACGGCGTGGCGGTGATCAATGCCGATGATGCCTACGGACGCTGGTTCGAGCAGCACTTCGTCGGCGTTCCGCCGCGCTGCCGCGTGCTGCGTTACGGCCTGGAACACACTGCCGACATCACCGCGCGTGACATCCGCGCCGGTGCGCAGGGCAGCCAGTTCACGCTTGTCTCGCCGATGGGCGAAGCACGCGTGGTGCTGGGCCTGCCGGGCCGCCACAACGTCAGCAACGCGCTTGCTGCCGCCAGCCTGGCGCTGGCTGCCGGCATCGACCTGGCATGGGTCGCCGCCGGCCTGGCCGACGCACAGCCGGTGCCCGGACGCCAGATCGCCCACCAGCTGCGCAATGGTGCGGTGCTGGTGGACGACAGCTACAACGCCAATCCCGGTTCGCTGGCCGCCGCCATCGATGCGCTGGCGGCCGCCCCGGAAGAGGGCTGGCTGGTGCTGGGTGACATGCGTGAGCTTGGCCCGGATGCGCAGTCGCTGCACGCGCAGGCCGGCGTCCGCGCGCGCGCCGCAGGGCTGAAGCGCCTGTATGCGCTCGGTCCGCTCAGTGCCGCCGCCGCCGCCGCGTTCGGCGAAGGCGGCCGCCAATTCGCCACCCATGACGCGCTGTCGCAGGCGTTGAAGGACGAGCTGCACGCCGGCGTGCGCTGCCTGGTCAAGGGTTCCCGTGGCAGCGCCATGGACACGATCGTCAAAGCGCTGCTGGCGCAAGGAGAGGAATCCCCGCATGTTGTATGAACTGGCTCGATGGTTGCAGCAGTTGGAGAGCCTGTTCGGGCTGTTCAACTACCAGACGTTCCGCGCCATCCTTGCCGCGTTGACGGCCCTGTTCCTGTCGCTGTGGCTCGGCCCGGCGATGATCCGCAAGCTTGCCCAGTTCAAGGGCGGCCAGCCGATCCGCAAGGACGGCCCGCAGACCCATTTCTCCAAGGCCGGCACGCCGACCATGGGCGGTTCGCTGATCCTGCTGACCGTCACCCTGTCGGTGCTGATGTGGGCCGACCTGCGCAACCGCTACGTCTGGCTGGTGCTGGCGGTGATGCTGTGCTTCGGCGCGATCGGCTGGTACGACGACTGGATCAAGATCGTCCGCCGCGACCCGAACGGCCTGAAGTCGCGCTGGAAGTACCTGCTGCAGTCGATCTTCGGACTGGCCGCCGGCTTGTTCCTGTTCTATACCGCCGATGTGCCTGCCGCACTGACCTTCTACATTCCGATGTTCAAGTCGGTGGCGCTGCCGCTGGCCGGCATCGGCTTCGTGACCATCGCCTACTTCTGGATCGTCGGCTTCTCCAACGCGGTCAACCTGACCGATGGCCTGGACGGCCTGGCGATCATGCCCACCGTGCTGGTCGCCTGCGCGCTGGGCGTGTTCGCCTACGCCTCCGGCAACGTGGTGTTCGCCAACTACCTGCAGATCCCGCAGATTCCCGGTGCCGGTGAGCTGGTCATCATCTGCGCCGCCATCGCGGGCGCCGGGCTGGGCTTCCTGTGGTTCAACACCTATCCGGCGATGGTCTTCATGGGCGACATCGGCGCGCTGGCGCTGGGCGCGGTGCTGGGCACGATCGCGGTGATCACCCGCCAAGAACTGGTGCTGGTGATCATGGGCGGCGTATTCGTCATCGAGACCCTGTCGGTGATGATCCAGGTCGCCTCGTTCAAGCTGACCGGCAAGCGCGTGTTCCGCATGGCGCCGATCCACCACCATTTCGAACTGAAGGGCTGGCCGGAGCCGCGCGTGATCGTGCGCTTCTGGATCATCTCCGTCGTGCTCGTGCTGATCGGCCTGGCCACGTTGAAGGTGCGCTGACGATGAACGACCTGTCCCGCCAGGCAACACGCCTCGAAGCCATCGAAGGCAGCTACGACAAGTGGCTGCTGGGTGCGATGCTCGCGCTCACCGGGCTGGGCGTGGTGATGGTGGCGTCGAGCTCGATCGCGTTGATGAGCAGCCCGTTCTACTACCTCAACCGCCACCTGGTGTTCCTGGCGATCGGCATTGTGCTGGCTGCCATTGCCGCGCGTACCGAGCTGAAGTCCATCGAGCAGTACAACCAGGTGCTGCTGCTGGGCTGCTTCGCACTGCTGCTGGTGGTGTTCATTCCCGGTCTGGGCAGCAGCGTCAATGGTGCCCGCCGCTGGATCAACCTGGGGGTCTCCAAGTTCCAGACCGTGGAAGCGGTGAAGGTGCTGTACATCGTCTGGCTGTCCAGCTACCTGGTGCGCTTCCGCGACGAGGTCAACGCGACCTGGCCGGCGATGCTCAAGCCGCTGGGCGTGGCCGGTGCGCTGGTGGTGCTGCTGCTGCTGCAGCCCGACTTCGGTTCGTCGACCCTGCTGCTGGCGATCACGGCCGGCATGCTGGTGCTGGGCGGAGTCAACATGCCGCGCATGTCGATGCCGGTGATCATCGGCCTGGTCGGCATGAGCGCGCTGGCGATCATCGAGCCGTACCGCATGCGCCGCATCACCTCGTTCCTGGACCCGTGGGCCGACCAGCAGGGCGACGGCTACCAGCTGTCCAACGCGCTGATGGCGGTGGGGCGCGGCGAGTGGACCGGCGTCGGCCTCGGCAATTCGGTACAGAAGCTGTACTACCTGCCCGAAGCACATACCGACTTCATCTTCTCGGTGACCGCCGAGGAATTCGGCTTCATGGGCACCTGCGTCATCATCGCCCTGTTCGCGCTGCTGGTCGGCCGCACCTTCTGGCTGGGCATGCGCTGCGTGGAAATGAAGCGCCACTTCTCCGGCTACATCGCCTTCGGCATCGGCCTGTGGATCAGCATGCAGACCTTCGTTTCGATCGGCGTGAACCTGGGCATCCTGCCGACCAAGGGCCTGACCCTGCCGCTGATCTCCTCGGGCGGTTCGTCGGTCCTGATGACCTGCGTGGCGATGGGCCTGCTGCTGCGCGTGTCCTACGAGCTGAAGCGTGCCGAGCGCCGCCAGGCCGTGCGCATCGGCGGCGGCGACGATGCTGCCACCGCACCGGCCGAAGAGCCGTCCGCCCCGTCCGCGGGGTCGCTGCCGATGGGCGCGGACGCGCCTGCCGGCGCGGGCCCTGCCGTGCGTGGTACCAGCCGCCTGCAGTCCCGCGTCGAACCGACTTTCGGGAGGCTCGGATGAGCGCTGCCGACCACAACGTTCGCCCGGTGATGATCCTGGCCGGTGGTACCGGCGGGCATATCTTCCCGGGGCTGGCCGTGGCCCGCGTGCTGCGCGAGCGTGGCGTGCCGGTCACCTGGATGGGCGCCGAAGGCGCGATGGAAACCCGGTTGGTGCCGCAGCACGACATTCCGATCGACACGCTGTCCATCACCGGCCTGCGTGGCAAGGGCAAGCTGGCACTGCTGGGCGCACCGTGGCGGCTGATGCGCGCGTTGCGTGCGGCCGGCATGATCATCCGCCGTCGCCAGCCGCGTGCGGTGATTGCCTTCGGCGGATTCGCCTCGGGACCCGGTGGCATGGCCACCCGCCTGCATGGGCTGCCACTGCTGGTGCACGAGCAGAACCGCGCACCCGGCATGACCAACCGCATCCTGTCGCGCTACTCGCGCCGCCTGCTGACCGGGTTCCCGGGCACCTTCGCCAAGGGTGAAGAAGCGGTGGGCAATCCAGTGCGCGCGGAGATCGCCGCGATCGCGCCGCCGGAACAGCGTTTCGCCGATCGCCACGGTCCGTTGCGCGTGCTGGTGGTGGGTGGCAGCCAGGGTGCGCGCGCACTCAACAGCGGCGTGCCGCAGGCCATCGCAGCGCTCGGTGCCGAAGTGCCGGTGCAGGTGCGCCATCAGAGCGGCGAGAAGCTGCACGCCGAAGCGGTCGAGGCCTATGCCAAGGCGGGCGTGCAGGCGCAGATCACGCCGTTCATCGCGGACATGGCCGAGGCATTCGCGTGGGCCGACCTGGTCGTGTGCCGTGCCGGGGCATCCACCCTGGCCGAGCTGTGCGCGGTCGGTGTCGGCAGCGTGCTGGTGCCATTCCCCGCCGCCGTCGACGATCACCAGACCCGCAACGCGGAGTATCTGGTCGAGCGCGGCGCGGCGGTTTTGCTGAAGCAGGACGGAACGCTGGCAGACGGCGTTGCCGCACTGCTGCGCGATCTGTCCGAAAATCCCGGCCGCCGCATGCAGATGGCGCAAGCCGCGCGTGCCCTGGCCAAGGTCGATGCCGCCGAGCGCATCGCCGATATCATTCTCGAGGAAGCTGTATGAAGAAGGCATGCCAGCGCGCCTGCCCTGCGCGAGGCCGCGCATGATCCGTCGCCTGCACGACACCAACGACCTGGTGCGCGCCTTCCCGCGCGTGCACTTCGTCGGCATCGGCGGCACCGGCATGAGCGGCATCGCCGAAGTGATGCTGACGCTGGGTTACGAAGTGTCCGGTTCGGACAATGCCGACAATGCGGCCACCCGCCGCCTGGCCGGCCTGGGCGCACGCATCATGCGTGGCCATTCGGCGGCCAATGTGCTGGGCACCGACTGCGTGGTGGTGTCCAGCGCGATCCGCGAAGACAACCCGGAGCTGATGGAGGCGCGCAGCCAGCGCATTCCGATCATGCCGCGTGCGGCGATGCTGGCCGAGCTGATGCGCTTCCGGCGTGGCATCGCCGTGGCCGGCACCCATGGCAAGACCACCACCACCAGCCTGACGGCAGCGGTGCTGAGCGAGGGCGGCCTGGACCCGACCTTCGTGATCGGTGGCCAGCTGCTGGCCGCCGGCGCCAATGCCAAGCTGGGCGGTGGGCAGTGGCTGGTGGCAGAGGCCGATGAGAGCGATGGCAGCTTCCTGCGCCTGAATCCGCTGATGTCGATCATCACCAACATCGATGCGGACCACCTGGAAAACTACGGCAACGACTTCGCCCGGGTGCAGGCCGCATTCGCCGAGTTCCTGCAGCGCCTTCCGTTCTACGGGCTGGCGGTGCTGTGCATCGACGATCCGGAAGTGGCTGCACTGGCCGCCAGGACGCCGCGCCACGTCATGAGCTACGGCATGAGCCCGCAGGCCGACGTGCGCGCCGAGAACGTGGTGCAGGAGGGCTCGCGCATGCGCTTCACCCTGCGCCTGCCGCAGGGCACCAGCCAGGAAGTGGTGCTGGCACTGCCGGGCCGGCACAACGTGCTCAACGCGCTGGCCGCCGCTGCGGTCGGTTGGCAGCTGGGCGTGGCACCGGATGCGATTGCGCGTGCGCTGGAGGCCTTCGCCGGCGTCGGCCGTCGCTTCAACGACCTGGGCGAAGTCACCACCGCCAGCGGTGCCAGGGTGCGGATCATCGATGACTACGGTCATCACCCGAGCGAACTGGAGGCGGTGTTCGCCGCTGCCCGCGGCGGCTGGGCCGACAAGCGCCTGGTGGTCGCGTTCCAGCCCCACCGCTACAGCCGCACCCGCGACCAGTTCGACAAGTTCGCTGCAGTGCTGTCCAGCGTCGACGCGCTGGTACTGAGCGAGGTCTACCCGGCCGGCGAGGAGCCGATCGCAGGTGCCGATTCGCATGCGCTGGCACGCGCCATCCGCGCCCGCGGCCGCAGCGAGCCGGTGGTGGTGGGCAAGGCCGCCGAGCTGGCGAGCGTGCTGCCGGACGTGCTGCAGGATGGTGACCTGCTGCTGATGATGGGGGCCGGCGATATCGGCGCCGTCGCCACCCACATCGCAGTGGAAGGCTTCAAGGCGGAGGGCGAGGCGTGAGCACGCTCACCTTCCCGCCGCTGCGCAGTACCGACCCGGCCGTGTTCGGCCGCGTCGCCGTGCTGCTCGGCGGTACCTCCAGCGAGCGCGAGGTGTCGCTGGACTCCGGCCGCAACGTGCTGGAGGCGCTGCAGTCGCGCGGCGTCGATGCGTTCGCCGTAGACGGCATTCCGGCCCTGGCCCGGGCATTGGCCGGCGGCGGCATCGATCGCGTGTTCAACATCCTGCACGGCCACAACGGTGGCGGAGAGGATGGCATCGTGCAGGGCCTGATGGACGCCTTCGGCGTGCCGTACACCGGCTCGGACGTGCTGGGTTCGGCATTGAGCATGGACAAGATCCGCACCAAGCAGGTGTGGCTCTCGGTCGGTTTACCCACCCCGCAGTACCGGAAGGTCACTGCCGAGACCGTCCACGCACAGGCGCGCGAGCTGGGCCTGCCGGTGGTGGTCAAGCCGGCCAACGAAGGCTCCAGCGTGGGCATCAGCCGTGTGACCGACGAAGCAGGCCTGGACGAGGCGGTGGCGTTGGCCGCGCGCTACGACGGCCAGCTGCTGATGGAGCAGATGGTGGTCGGCGACGAGCTGACCGTCGCCATCCTTGGCGACGTCGCACTGCCGTCGATCCGCATCGTGCCCAAGGGCCAGTGGTACGACTACAACGCCAAGTACATCGCAGAAGATACCCAGTACCTGTGCCCGGGCCTGGACGGCGAGGCCGAGGACGAGATCCGTCGCATCGCGCTGGCCGCGTTCCGCGCCGCCGGCTGCCGTGGCTGGGGGCGCGTGGACGTGATGCGTGACCGCGCAAGTGGCCGCTTCTTCCTGCTGGAAGTGAACACCGCGCCGGGCATGACCAGCCACTCGCTGGTGCCCAAGGCGGCCCGCCAGGCCGGCATCGGCTTCGAGGAGCTGGTGTGGCGCGTGCTTGAACAGACCCTGGAGGCTGGCCACGCATGAACGCGGTGCTGCGCATCTTCGTCTGGCTTCTGGCGCTGTCGGTGGTGGCACTGCCGGTGGTGGCCGTGGTCAATGGCTGGGTCGGCGCCGAGCGCTGGCCGCTGGCGAAGCTGCGCGTGCACGGTGAATTCAAGCGCGTGCCGGCCGAGCAGCTGCAGCAGGTGCTGTTGCCGTATGCGCGTGCCGGGTTCTTCGCGGTCAAGCTGCAGGATGCGCAGGACGCACTGGAGAAGCTGCCGTGGGTGGAAAGCGCGCAGGTGCGCAAGCAGTGGCCTGACGTGCTGGAAGTGACCCTGGTCGAGCACAAGCCTTTCGCCCGCTGGGGCGAGGGTCGCCTGCTGTCCGAGCAGGGCAAGCTGTTCCCCACGCCGAAGAAGCTGGCCGACCTGCAGCTGCCCGAGCTGGATGGCCCCGACAGCCAGACCGAGGAAGTGGTCAAGCTGTACAACGATTCACGCGCGCTGTTCGCGCCTGCCGGCGTCGACGTGCGCCGGCTGACCATGGATGCGCGCGGCAGCTGGTCGCTGGTGCTGAGCAACGGCACCGAAGTGGTGGTAGGACGCGATGACGCCCGTTCGCGCCTGCAGCGCTTCGTGCGCGTGCTGCCACAACTGGCCAACCAGGCTGCGCCGATCGAGCGCGCCGATCTCCGCTACACCAATGGTTTCACGCTGAGCTGGGGCACCCCGGCCGCGCCGGCTGACGCGCCGGCGACCCCGGCAAGAAGGACGCAGGAAAGGACATGAATCGCAAGGGTGACAAATCGCTGATCGTCGGCCTGGATATCGGCACCTCCAAGGTGGTGGCGCTGGTGGGCGAGTATTCGCCGGGCAATCCGATCGAAGTGATCGGCATCGGATCGCACGAGTCGCGCGGCCTCAAGCGCGGCGTGGTGGTGGACATCGAATCGACCGTGCAGTCGATCCAGCGTGCGGTCGAAGAGGCCGAGCTGATGGCCGGCTGCGAGATCCGTTCGGTCTACGCCTCGATCTCCGGCAACCACGTGCAGTGCAAGAACTCGCCGGGCATCGTGCCGATCCGCGATGGCGAGGTGACCTGGGGCGACCTGGACCGCGTGCTCGACGCTGCCAAGGCGGTGGCGATTCCGGCCGACCAGAAGATCCTGCATGCGATCCCGCGCGAGTACGTGCTGGATGATTCGCAGGAAGGCATCCGCAACCCGGTGGGCATGACCGGTGTGCGCCTGGAAGTGCATGCACACCTGGTGGTGTGCGCGCAGTCCGCCGCCGCCAACATCAGCAAGTGCGTGCAGCGCTGCGGCCTGCAGGTGGATGATCTGGTGCTGTCCTCGCTGGCCTCCAGCGTGGCGGTGCTGACCGCCGACGAACGCGAGCTGGGCGTGGTGCTGGTCGACATGGGCGCAGGCACCACCGACATCGCAGTGTTCGTGCAGGGCGCGATCTGCCACACCGCATCGCTGCCGATTGCCGGCGACCATGTCACCAACGACATCGCGCACATGCTGCGCACGCCGACCCCGGAAGCCGAGCAGATCAAGGTGCGCTATGCCTGCGCCCTGGCCCAGCTGGCCACTGCCGAGGAGAGCATCCAGGTGCCGTCGGTGGGTGATCGCCCGCCGCGGCGCATGCCGCGCCATTCGCTGGCGCAGGCAGTGCAGGGCCGCTACGAGGAAATCTTCGAGATGGTGCAGGCCGAACTGCGTCGCTCCGGCTTCGAAGAGCTGGTGCGCGCGGGCATGGTGCTCACCGGCGGTGCATCGAAGATGGAAGGCGTGGTCGAGCTGGCTGAAGAGATGCTGCAGATGCCGGTGCGCGTGGGCATTCCGCAGCACGTCACCGGCCTGGGCGAAGTGGTCGGCAACCCGGTGCACGCCACCGGCGTGGGCCTGCTGCTGATGGGCAGCCAGATCGAGCATCCGCGCCGGCCATCGCTGCCGACCGGGCGCGCCGGCAGCATGTTCAAGAAACTCAAGACCTGGTTCCGCGGCGAGTTCTGACGCGGAACCCGTAACGCCGGGCATCGCCCGGATGCAGCACCCGCAACACAACGCAACACCGGCAACACACAACCCACACAGCCGCAACGGCGGCATGCAGCAGGACGGCAGGACGCCCGAATGCCCATGCCATCGAAAGCGGATACAACGAGGACACGGACATGGCGCATTTTGAACTGATCGAAAAGATGGCACCCAATGCGGTGATCAAGGTGGTTGGCGTGGGCGGCGGCGGCGGCAATGCCGTGGCGCACATGGTCAACTCGGCGGTGGACGGCGTGGAGTTCATCACCGCCAACACCGACTCGCAGGCCATCAAGAATTGCGGTGCGAAGCTGCAGCTGCAGCTGGGCACCAACGTGACCAAGGGCCTGGGCGCAGGCGCGAACCCGGAAGTGGGCCGCCAGGCCGCCCTGGAAGACCGTGAGCGCATCATGGACGCCCTGCAGGGCGCCGACATGGTGTTCATCACCGCCGGCATGGGCGGCGGCACCGGCACCGGTGCGGCGCCGGTGGTGGCGCAGCTGGCCAAGGAAATGGGCATCCTGACCGTGGCCGTGGTCACCAAGCCGTTCCCGTTCGAAGGCCGTCGCCGCATGCAGGTTGCGCTGAAGGGCATCGAGGAACTGAGCCAGCACTGCGACTCGCTGATCACGATTCCGAACGAGAAGCTGATCACCGTGCTGGGCCGCAACGCGACCATGATCCAGGCGTTCCGTGCCGCCAATGACGTGCTGCAGGGCGCCGTGCAGGGCATTGCTGACCTGATCGTGCGTCCGGGCCTGATCAACGTCGACTTCGCCGACGTGCGCACCGTCATGTCCGAAATGGGCCTGGCGATGATGGGTACCGGCACCGCCCGTGGCGATGACCGCGCCCAGGCTGCCGCCGAAGCGGCGATCCAGAACCCGCTGCTGGACGATGTGAACCTGGCCGGTGCCAACGGCATCCTGGTCAACATCACCGCCGGCGCCGACTTCACCATGGCCGAGTTCGACGAGATCGGCCGCACCATCGATGGCTTCGCGTCCGAAGATGCCACCGTGGTGGTCGGTACCGTGCTGGATCCGGACATGCAGGACGAAGTGCGCGTGACGGTGGTGGCTACCGGCCTGAACCGCGTGTCGGCCAGCAAGAGCCAGCGTCCGGGCGAGCGTGCGCCGATCAAGCTGGTGCGCAATGCCACCACCGGCCAGCCGGAGTTCGGCGAGTTCGACACGGGTGGCGACGCGGTCTCCAAGGCCGTGGGCGGCATGGGCCTGGGCCTGCGTCGTGCCAGCAGCGATACCGCGGCAGCCTCCACCGCGTCGGCCCCGGCCTCTTCGGCCCCGGCGGCGGCGGAACTGCCGAACGATTACCTGGACATCCCGGCGTTCCTGCGCCGCCAGGCGGACTGAGCGGAGCTGCCCGGGGCTTGTCCTCCCCGGGTCGCGCCACCATGTCCTGAAGTGCGGGCGCCGGGCCAGGATAGGCCCGGCGGCCCTTCACGCGTGTCCCACCCGCGCGCCGGTGTGTCCTGCCGCCGTTTCAGCCGGGGTAGGGGAGTGCGCGTGTTAATCTAATGTGTCACTTCCGGTCTGCCCCCATGATCCAGCAACGCACCCTCAAGAACACGATCCGCGCCACCGGCGTTGGCCTGCACAGCGGGGACAAGGTCTACATGACCCTGCGCCCGGCACCGGTCAACCACGGCATCGTGTTCCGCCGCGTGGATCTGGATCCGGTGGTGGAAGTGCCGGCCAAGGCGGAGCTGGTCACCGAAGTGACCCTGTGCACCGGCCTGACCTGCAACGACGCCAAGGTCCAGACCGTTGAACACCTGATGTCGGCTCTGGCCGGCCTGGGTGTGGACAACATCATCGTCGAGCTGTCCTCGGCCGAGCTGCCGATCATGGACGGTTCGGCCGGCCCATTCGTGTTCCTGCTGCAGTCGGCAGGCATCGTGGAACAGGATGCGCCCAAGCGCTTCATCCGCGTGCTCAAGACCGTGGAAGTGACCGAGGGTGACAAGGTGGCCCGCTTCACGCCCTACGAGGGGTACAAGCTGGGCTTCACCATCCAGTTCGACCACCCGATGATCCCGGCCAAGCAGTCACGCCAGGAAATCGAATTCTCCACGCTGGCGTACACCAAGGAAATCTCCCGCGCGCGCACCTTCGGCTTCATGCGCGACCTGGAGTACATGCGTGAACGCAATCTGGGCCTGGGCGGGTCGATGGACAACGCCATCGTGCTTGACGAGTTCCGCGTGCTCAACGAAGACGGGCTGCGCTACGCCGACGAATTCGTGCGCCACAAGATCCTTGATGCGATCGGCGACCTCTACCTCGCCGGTGGCCAGGTGCTGGGCGCCTACGAGGGCTTCAAGTCCGGTCACGCGCTCAACAACAAGCTGGTGCGCGCGCTGATGGCCGATGCCAGCGCGTGGGAGTGGGTCAGCTATGACTCGCCGGCGGTACCGGATCCGGTCGAGTACGCCACCCCGGCCTACGCCTGATCCACATAACGCTTTGAATTAAAAGGAAAAAACGCCGCCTCTCAGGGCGGCGTCCGCATTTCTGGAGGCTGCGATGGATACGACGCAGCAGGTGACGCGACTGTCGGTCTGTCGTCACGGTTTCGTGAACCTGTTGGATCGGAAGCCTGAATTTAACGTTGTTTTAACAACAATCTAACGACAGGTCCACCGGGGACCGCTAGGATGCGACCCGGCCCCCGAAATGTTTCACGCTGCGGTGACACGCGCGACGGGGAGCGGAGCAGGAGGCTCCGTTGTCCTCAGGACCGCTTCTTCGGCTTCGAAGGAACATCCTGCAGGGCTGCCAAGGCGTCGCGTAGCCCTTTGTGCGTGGCGGCTGAAACTGCGTGGGGGCCATTCCGGTTGTCGATCGCTGGGGAGCGTGAGGGAGTGGTGGACGCAGTCTTGATGGTCACCCTGGTGGCCTTCAGCCCGATGGACCGGGCCGCGTCGAGAAGCTGGGCCTCGGCAAGCCGGAACTTGGCATGCCAGACCGGGGACTCGACGAGAAAAACGAGGTGTTCCCCGTCCACATTGGCCAGCCGGCAACGGCTGCGCAGAGGTGGCGGCAACTGGGGGCGCAACTGACGGTCCAGCGCGTCGAGCCACAAGGCACGCCGCAGCGGGTTCCCGCTTTTGTCCGCCATTACCGCATCCAGTGCCGGTTTCGGCACGGAAGCGGGGCGAACGCTGGATTTCGGCTCAGACATGAAAACTCACTGATGGCATTCAAAAAGATCGTAATCAAAACGCGTGAAGGTCAGGCCAAATCGGCGCTCACGCGTTTGCGGTTCTATTTCGAGGACCGCCCCCGTGCCCTGCTGGGCAGCGTGCTCGGGGTAGGCTGCATTATCGGCTTTGCAGGCGGAATCGGCGCCAACGCGTTCAACGATTCGCGGCTGCAGGCCAAGGTCGACCGCCAGGAGGCTGAACTGGCCAAGGTCCAGCGCGATGCGCAGACCCAGGTCAACGCGCTGGCGGCCCGCCTCGGCGAGCTGCAGGCGCAGGCCACCCGCCTCAACGCCCTGGGCGAACGGCTGACCCAGATGGGCAAGCTGGAA
The DNA here is from genome assembly GCF_014947095.1 of Stenotrophomonas sp. B2. Taxonomy (NCBI): domain Bacteria; kingdom Pseudomonadati; phylum Pseudomonadota; class Gammaproteobacteria; order Lysobacterales; family Lysobacteraceae; genus Stenotrophomonas; species Stenotrophomonas sp. B2. The sequence continues at coordinate 152,176 of NZ_JADCQA010000006.1, forward strand.
GATGGCGAGTTCGACTTCAACGAAACTCCCGGCCTGGGTGACGGCGATGCCGGCGGCCCGACCTCGGACATCCCGGTCAAGGATGTCAACGCCGACTTACAGGTGCTGGAGCAGCGTTTCGCTGCTTCAGGCCGCCAGCTGTCGGTGATGGAATCGCTGATGTTCGATCACCAGCTGCAGCAGAACGCCGTGCCTTCGCGCATGCCGATCCGCAACAGCTATGTCACGTCCGGCTTCGGCACCCGTGCCGACCCCTTCGGCCGCGGTGCCGCCACTCACAAGGGCATGGACTTCCACGCCCGGGTCGGCGATCCGGTCATGGCCGTGGCCGATGGCGTGGTCAGCTTCTCCGGCGTCAAGGGCGGCTACGGCAACGTCGTTGATGTCGACCATGGCAACGGCTACGTCACCCGCTACGCGCACAATTCGCGCCTGGTGGTGAAGGTCGGCGATCTGGTCCGTGCCGGCCAGGAAGTGGCCAAGGCCGGTTCCACCGGTCGCTCCACCGGCGCCCACGTGCACTTCGAGGTGTGGGAAAACGGCAACGTGGTCAACCCGCGCAAGTTCCTCGGCGACGGCGGCAACACGCCGGTCGGCCGTATCAGCCGCGGCTGATTCCAGCGCCGGGCATGGCCCGGCGCCACCCTCCTTGGGGTCGGATCCTTTCGCCACGGCGAAAGGGATCTGACCCCTTTGCTCAACCCCGGTTTGCCGGATCCGGGCCGATCACGCCGCACGGGACGCTTGAAACCCCTCCCGGCCGTCCCAAGCTACAATGGGTGTTGCCATCGACAGGGCGCCAAGCGCCCTGTTTCGTTTGCGGCGGACGGATTCCCCAGGGAAGGCCGGGCGTCGTGTCCATCCAACCCGGTTCCTTCAATGATCAACAGCCTGCTTACCCGCGTATTTGGCAGTCGTAACGAACGACAGCTGCGCCAGCTCAACCGCATCGTCGCCAAGATCAATGCGCTGGAGCCGGAGATCGAGAAGCTTTCCGACGAGCAGCTGCAGGCCAAGACGCCGGAGTTCAAGCAGCGCATCGCCGGCGGTGAGGCCCTGGACAAGGTCCTGCCGGAAGCATTCGCGGTCTGCCGCGAAGCCGGTCGCCGCGTGCTCGGCATGCGCCACTACGACGTGCAGCTGATCGGCGGCATGGTCCTGCACCTGGGCAAGATCGCCGAAATGCGTACCGGTGAAGGCAAGACCCTGGTGGCCACGCTGCCGGTGTACCTCAACGCGCTGGAAGGCAAGGGCGTGCACGTGGTCACCGTGAACGACTACCTGGCCCGCCGCGATGCCGCGCAGATGGGCAAGCTGTACAACTGGCTGGGCCTGAGCGTGGGCGTGGTGTATCCGGGCATGCCGCACAGCGACAAGCGCGAAGCCTATTCCGCCGACATCACCTACGGCACCAACAACGAATTCGGTTTCGACTACCTGCGCGACAACATGGCGCTGTCCAAGGCCGATCGCTACCAGCGCGGCCTGCATTACGCCATCGTCGACGAAGTCGACTCCATCCTGATCGACGAAGCACGCACCCCGCTGATCATCTCCGGCCCGGCCGACGATTCCCCGGAGCTGTACATCCGCGTCAACCGCATCGTGCCGAACCTGGTCAAGCAGGAAGTGGAAGACGGCGAGGGCGACTTCTGGGTCGACGAGAAGGGCAAGCAGGTGCACCTGTCCGAAGCGGGCATGGAGCACGCCGAACAGCTGCTGGTCGAGGCCGGCATCCTCAACGGCGACACCGAAGGCCTGTACGCGGCGCAGAACCTGACCGTGGTCCACCACCTCAACGCCGCCCTGCGCGCACACGCCATCTACCAGCGTGACGTGGACTACATCGTGCGCGATGGTGAAGTGGTGATCGTGGACGAGTTCACCGGCCGTACCCTGGCCGGTCGCCGCTGGTCCGACGGCCTGCACCAGGCGGTGGAGGCGAAGGAAGGCGTGCCGGTGCAGCGTGAGAACCAGACGCTGGCCAGCATTACCTTCCAGAACCTGTTCCGCATGTACAAGAAGCTGTCCGGCATGACCGGTACGGCCGATACCGAAGCATTCGAGTTCCAGAGCATCTACGGCCTGGAAGTGGTGGTGATCCCGACCAACCGCCCGACCATCCGCAAGGACAGCCCGGACCAGGTGTTCCTCAACCGCAAGGGCAAGTTCAACGCGGTGCTGGCCGACATCGAGGAATGCGCCAAGCGCGGCCAGCCGGTGCTGGTCGGTACCACCTCGATCGAAACCTCGGAAATGCTGTCCGAGCACCTGCGCAAGGCGGGCGTGAAGCACGAAGTGCTCAACGCCAAGCAGCATGACCGCGAAGCGACCATCGTCGCCAATGCCGGTCGTCCCGGCGCGGTGACCATCGCCACCAACATGGCCGGTCGTGGTACCGACATCGTGCTCGGTGGTTCGCTGGAAGCCGAGCTGCATGCGCTGGGCGAAGATGCCACCGATGAACAGAAGGCGGCGATCAAGGCCGACTGGCAGCAGCGCCACGAAGCAGTGAAGGCGGCAGGCGGCCTGCACATCGTCGGCACCGAGCGCCATGAATCGCGTCGTATCGACAATCAGCTTCGTGGCCGTTCGGGCCGCCAGGGCGACCCGGGTTCGTCCCGCTTCTACCTGTCGCTGGAAGACAACCTGATGCGCATCTTCGCCTCCGACTGGGTGCAGAAGGCCATGCGCATGATGGGCATGAAGGAAGACGACGTCATCGAAGACCGCCTGGTCAGCCGCCAGATCGAGAAGGCGCAGCGCAAGGTCGAGGCCCACAACTTCGACATCCGCAAGAACCTGCTGGACTTCGACGACGTCAACAACGACCAGCGCAAGGTCATCTACGCCCAGCGCGATGAACTGCTCGACGCCGAATCGGTGAAGGAGAACGTCGATGGCATCCGCGACGACGTCGTCTTCGACATCGTTGCGCGCTTCGTGCCGCCGAACTCGGTGGACGAGCAGTGGGACCTGCGTGGCCTGGAAGCGACCCTGGAGTCGGAGTTCGGCCTGCAGATGTCGCTGACCGACCTGGTCAAGTCGCACGAGGAACTGGACGCCGAAACCATCGCCGCCAAGGTGCAGGAGCGCGTCAACCAGCACTTCGCCGAGAAGGAAGCCAGCGTCGGCGACGAGACCATGCGCGCGCTGGAAAAGCATGTGATGCTGACCGTGCTGGACCAGAGCTGGAAGGAGCACCTGGCACGCATGGACTACCTGCGCCAGGGCATCTACCTGCGGGGTTACGCGCAGAAGCAGCCGAAGCAGGAGTACAAGAAGGAAGCCTTCGAGCTGTTCTCGGACATGCTGGAGAACGTCAAGCGCGAAGTGGTGACCCTGCTCGCCCGCGTGCGCATCCGCAGCGACGAGGAAGTGCAGGCACTGGAAGCGGCCGAGCGCCAGCAGGTCGAGGCACGCCTGCGCCAGTCGCAGTTCCAGCACCAGGACGCCGGCGGCTACAGCGCCGACGAGGAAGCGGCGCAGGTGCAGGCCGCGCAGCAGGGCGTGGCCCAGGTGCAGCGCGAAGAAGCCAAGATCGGCCGCAACGATCCGTGCCCGTGCGGCAGTGGCAAGAAGTACAAGCACTGCCACGGCCAGCTGAGCTGACCGGCCAGAGAGCCCCGCGAAAGCGGGGCTCTCCCGTTCTGGGGCAGGAAAGTACGCGATCCGCGATTGCGCCGGTCCCCCTGTTGTAGGCATGCTCCCTGCATGCCTTCCCCCACCCGATCGATCCATGTCGTGGCGGCCGTCATCACCGACGCCCGTGGCCGCGTGCTGCTCAACCGTCGTACCGAGAACCGCGACATGGCCGGCCTGTGGGAGTTCCCCGGCGGCAAGCGCGAAGCGGGCGAAACCTCCGCGCAGGCCCTGGTGCGTGAACTGCGCGAGGAACTGGGCATCGAAGCCGAGGTCGGCGACTGGATCATGGACGTGCCACAGCGGTACCCGGACAAGCACCTGACGCTGGAAGTGCGGCACGTCCGCAGCTGGAAGGGCACACCGCGCGGTCGCGAAGGCCAGGCCATCACCTGGGTCGCGCAGGACAAGCTCGGACGCTACTCGATGCCGCCGGCCGACCTGCCGGTGGTGGCGGCACTGCGCGAGCCCGACTGCTACCTGGTCACTCCTGCACCGGGTGAGGACGAGGCCGGTCAACGGCAGTGGCAGGAACGGCTGCAGCGCGCGGTCAGTGACGGCCAGCAGCGCATCCAGCTGCGCCTGCCGCTGCAGCATCCTCGCCGTCAGGCCCTGATCGAGCAGGCGCTGCGTGCGCACCGGCGCGGGGTGCAGTGGCTGCTGAACCGCGATATCGAACTGGCGCGCTCGCTGGGTGTCGGCGTGCATCTGGGTAGCGAACAGCTGTTGTCCTTGCAGGCGCGACCGTTGCCGGATGGGCAGCTGGTGGGAGCCTCCTGCCACGATCTTGAGCAGCTGCAGGCCGCACAACGGCTGGGATGCGACTTCGCCGTGCTTGGGCCGGTGCAGGCGACCGCCAGCCATCCCGAGGCAACGCCGCTGGGCTGGGATGCGTTTGCCGCCCTGCGTGCACAGGTATCGCTGCCCATCTACGCGCTGGGTGGGATGGCACGCGGCCAGGTCGCCGAGGCGCGCCGCCATGGTGGGCAGGGCATCGCCGCCATCCGCAGCCTGTGGCCGGAGTAGAGCACGCTCGCGGGGTCAGATCCCCGCGCAGCCGGGCTCTGCCACATTGCCGAGATCCGGGATCGGAGCCCTTTCCGCTGGAAAGGGATCCGATCCCGACCGGTCACAAGGTGATCCAGAAACAACCGTACTGACGCCGCAGTCCCAGCACGGTCGCGGCGCGGGTGGCGCTGCCAGGCAGCGTCTGCTCAAGCCGCAGGCCTACGGGATGGCGCGACGTGGAGGGCTCGGGCGCGGATCCGGCCAGTGCAGGATCCTCGTCCTGGAGAAGGGCCTGTGCCTGCTGCGGATAGACCGGCACGACGTCCACCAGTGGCCGCCGCGCCAGCGACTCCAGCTGGCCGAGGATGCGCTGCGCGCCCGCGTCGGACACCGCCCCCCAGAGATAGAGTGAGGACAAGCGGTTCACGTCGTTGCCGGTGATGCCGGTGCGCAGGGCCTGTACCAGCTCGCTCAGGCGGCGCGGGCAGCGCGCCCCCAGCGAGTCCTGCGGCAGGTGGTTGCCGGCAGGAGCGGGAGGTGGCAGCCGTGATCGCGCGCCGATGCTGTCGCAGGGCCGGTCGGTGTAGACGCTCTGGCCTTGTGCATCGGTGCAGCGGTTCAGGCGCGAGGCCTGGCCGTGGGCAACGCCGGGCGCAGCGGACAGCAGCAGCGGCAGCAGCAGGAGTGAAATGGATCTCATCGACGCAGGGTAGCGCCGAATGCACGCGTGCAGCGTGCTTTCAGCCCTGCAGCAGTTTCAACACGGCCGTTGTCGGCTTGGCCAGGTTCAGTGTGTAGAAGTGCAGGCCCGGCGCGCCGCCTTCGATCAGGCGCTGGCACAGCTTGGCCACCACTTCGGCGCCGAATGCACGCACCGATGCCGCGTCATCGCCGTAGGCCTGCATCTTGCGGCCGATCCAGCGCGGGATCTCGGCGCCGCATTGCTCGGAGAAGCGGCGCAGCTGGCTGAAGTTGGCGATCGGCATGATGCCGGGCGTGATCGGCACGTCCACGCCAAGCCGGCGCACTTCATCCACGAAGTGGAAGTAGGCGTCGGGGTTGAAGAAGTACTGGGTGATCGCCGCGTCGGCGCCGGCATCGATCTTGGCCTTGAAGTGCTTCAGGTCGGCCAGGGCATCGGAGGCCTGCGGATGTGTTTCGGGGTAGGCACCGACCTCGATGCGGAAGGCATTGCCATGTTCGGCACGGATGAAGGCGATCAGTTCGGCGGCGTAGCGCAGGTCGCCAGGAAAGCCCATGCCCGAGGGCAGGTCACCGCGCAGTGCGACCAGCCGGCGGCAGCCGATCGCGCGATACAGCTTGAGCAGCTCGCGGATTTCCTGGCGGGTGCCGCCGACACAGGAGAGATGAGGCGCCGCCTCGAAGCCGTGGTGCTGGTTGAGATGGCGCACGGTCTCGGAGGTGTAGCTCAGGGTCGAGCCACCGGCGCCGAACGTACAGGACACGTACTCGGGCGCGTAGTCCTTCAGCTTCGCCGCGGCACGGTCGAGCTGGCTGCGCTGTTCGTCGGTCTTGGGCGGATAGAACTCGAAGCTGATGGCGGTCATGGCACGGGCGATGGCGGCGGGTGCGAACCAGTATATCGCTTCATCAAGATGGATGTGCAATTAATGTGTGAAGCGCCTGCCGCGAAGGGGGAAGGGCGGGTACCCTGTGCCACTGAATTCCTGATCACGCCGCACACCATGTCCATCGTCCTTACCGATTTCGCCCGTCCCCGCCTGTTCCCGCGCGTGCCGCGCGGCAACACCATCCAGGACTGCACTGCCGAGCAGTTCGAGGCGTATCTCAACGCACACGCACCGCTGAAGGTGCTCGACGGCTACGCGCCGTTCTGCAAGCTGTTCGTCTACGAGAACTGGACCAGCACGCGCTGCCTGACCGTGCCGGTCACCGACGCCAACCGCCACCTGCTGCGCAGCGGCTACGAAGCGCGCAACCGCGATGAGCTGCCGGTGCTGGTGCGTTGGTTCGAAGGCGTCGAATCGCCGCGTGCGAACTACCTGGTGGTGATCCTGTACAGCGCCGAGCAGCTGGCCAAAGAGGGCTCACCGATCGATGCGGACTGGGGCATCGTCGGCTGCATCTACACTGCCGAACCGGAGGAGGTGCCGATGGCGCCGATCACGATGATGCGCAATGCGCTTGGTGTGGAGGAGGGCGGTTCCGGCGTGCCGCTGGACCGTGAGGCCTACCAGCGTTCGGTGGCGTTCTGGGAGAACAACGCCAACTGGCGGCCGTAAGCCCGGTCACGTGCGTCCGGCCGCGCTCAGCCGGAAAGCCATTCCCACCACGGGTAATGGTATTCGCGGTCGATTGCCTGCCAGTGCTGGCCGCAGTGTGCACAGGCGACCGTGTGGCAATCGCCCCACCCATCCTCGGCCTCCTGCAACGAGAGCAGCTGCATGTGGCCCTCTTCGATCAGGCGCCGGGGATCGAAGAACGGGTAGGTGGGGTTGAGCGCGCACAGGCAACCCTCGTGCGCCTTCCAGTAGCGCAATCGTCGCAGCGCCGCCTTCAGGTGCGCCTGGTTGCTGACCAGCATGCCGCCGAGTTCGACGGGCTGGCAGTGTCGCTCGATCAGGTCGGCGTGCGATGCCAGAGCTTCCAGCGAGGAGGGGGTGAACAACCGTGCAACCGTACGCGCGGCGTCGGTGATGCGGCTGGCGTCGCGCGACAGCAGATCCTGCAGCAGCACGTCGGCCTGTGCATCGTCGAGCCGGGGTATCGGCGCTGCGGACCACGGCCAGCGCATCAGCGGGCCTTGCCGATGGCGGCGTAATGGCCGGCCGTAAGGCGCAGCAGGTCGGCCGGCGCCAGTTCCACTTCCAGTCCACGACGCCCGGCGCTGACATGCAGGCTGGGCAACACCTGCGCACTGGCATCCAGGAACGTGCGCAGGCGCTTCTTCTGCCCGAGCGGGCTGATGCCACCGACCACGTAGCCGGTGGCGCGCTGGGCGGCGTCGGCAGCGGCCATCTCACACTTCCGGCAGCCGGCTGCTTCCGCCAACGCCTTCAGGTCCAACTGGCCGGCCACCGGCACGATCGCCACCAGCAGCTCGTGGGTTTCGGTGCTGGCCAGCAGGGTCTTGAATACCTGTGCCGGATCGAGGCCCAGCTTGTCGACGGCCTCGCCACCATACGATTCGGCGTGGGCATCGTGCACATAGCTGCGCACGGTGTGGGCGATCTTCTCGCGCTTGAGCAGGGTGATGGCCGGAGTCATGGGTGCATCGTAGCGTGGGGCGACGCGGCTGCCTTGACCGAGGCTGTTGCCATGATCTGGTAGCGCCGGACCATGCCCGGTGGCGTGGAGATCGTATTGCCTGCGTGTCGATGAGCAGGCGCCCTGCACCCGCCGGGCATGGCCCGGCGCTGCCGGGATGCTCATGGGCTGGCGCTAGCGGCGTGCCGAATGCAGAACGGGCGCCCGAAGGCGCCCGTTCTTTCTGCTTCCGTTATCCCGGGCGCGGCATCAGTAGCGGTAGTGGTCCGGCTTGAACGGGCCTTCCACCGGCACGCCGATGTAGTCGGCCTGTTCCTGGGTCAGGGTGGTCAGCTTCACGCCGATCTTCTCCAGGTGCAGGCGTGCCACTTCCTCGTCCAGCTTCTTCGGCAGCAGGTAGACCTTCTTCTCGTAGCTGTCCTTGTTCGCCCACAGGTCGATCTGTGCCAGGGTCTGGTTGGCGAAGCTGTTGGACATCACGAAGCTCGGGTGGCCGGTGGCACAGCCCAGGTTCACCAGGCGGCCCTCGGCCAGCAGGAAGATCGCATTGCCGTTCGGGAAGACGTACTTGTCGACCTGCGGCTTGATGTTGACGTGCTTGATGCCCGGGTAGGACACCAGCGCATCGACCTGGATCTCGTTGTCGAAGTGGCCGATGTTGCAGACGATGGCCTGGTCCTTCATCGCGCTCAGGTGCTCGATGCGGATGATGTCCTTGTTGCCGGTGGTGGTGACGTACAGGTCGGCGCGGCCCAGGGTCGATTCGATGGTGTTGACTTCATAGCCTTCCATCGCTGCCTGCAGGGCGCAGATCGGATCGATTTCGGTCACGACCACGCGTGCGCCGTAGGCACGCAGCGAGGCGGCGCAGCCCTTGCCGACGTCACCGTAACCGCAGACCACGGCCAGCTTACCGGCCAGCATCACGTCCATGGCACGCTTCAGGCCATCGGCCAGCGACTCGCGGCAGCCGTACAGGTTGTCGAACTTGCTCTTGGTGACCGAATCGTTGACGTTGATCGCCGGAATCAGCAGGGTGCCGGCCTGGGCCAGCTGGTACAGGCGGTGCACGCCGGTGGTGGTCTCTTCGGAGACGCCCTTCCAGTCCTTGACCACGCGGCCCCAGTAACCCGGGCGCTCCTTGGCCACGCGCTTGAGCAGGTTCTTGATGACCTGTTCCTCGTGCGAGGAGGAGGCGGTGTTGACCCAGTCACTGCCGTTTTCCAGCTCGTAGCCCTTGTGGATCAGCAGGGTGACGTCGCCACCGTCATCGACCACCAGCTCCGGACCGGTCAGGGTGCCGTCGGCCAGGGTGAAGGTGAGCGCGTCCAGGGTGCAGTCCCAGTACTCTTCCAGGGTCTCGCCCTTCCAGGCGAACACCGGGGTGCCGGTGGCGGCGATGGCCGCAGCCGCATGGTCCTGGGTCGAGAAGATGTTGCACGAGGCCCAGCGCACGTCGGCGCCGATGTCCTTCAGCGTTTCGATCAGCACCGCGGTCTGGATGGTCATGTGCAGCGAGCCGGTCACTCGCACGCCCTTCAGCGGCAGCTCGGCCTGGTACTTGCGGCGGATCGACATCAGGCCCGGCATTTCATGCTCGGCGATGTCCAGTTCCTTGCGGCCCCAGTCGGCCAGGGTGATGTCGCGGATCTTGTAATCGCCTTCGGTGGAGAAGGCCTTGGCAACAGCGTTCATGCAGTAGCTCCGGTTGTGGGCGAGCGGGTGCTCGCATCTAGCCGGGCGCCGTTGTTACAGAGCCACCTCACCGAGCCTGGCCGGCCTCATGGGGGTCCGGTCGCAGCGCCCCTCGGGAGGGGAGAACGGCCATTATATCGCGCGCCCGGTGTTTCATCGGCGTGACCCAACCATCGGCAGATGGGCGCCTGTGCACGGACTGTTAAGGTCGGGTTTTAACGCACCCTCAGGTGGAACGATGAGCACGCATGTACGCCGCAACCGGCGCTTGACCGGCCTGGTCCTGTCCATGGCCCTGTTGGCGGTGGCCCCGCTGGCCTGGGCGGCAGCGCCGCAGCCTGCGGCGGCCCAGGCCCAGGGGGCAAACGGCTACGAGCTGCCCTCGGCCGCGCTGCAGGCGGTGGTCGACGCCCCGCGTGCGCCCTCGCTGTACCTGTCGCCGCGCCGCGATGTGGCCGCGCTGATGCAGATGCCGTCGCTGCCGTCGATCCAGGTGGTGGCCCAGCCGGAACTGAAGCTGGCAGGCCTGCGCATCAACCCGCGCACGTTCTCCGACAGCCGTTTCAGCTTCGGCGAGAAGCTGTGGCTGATGAGCGTGGCCGACGGCAGGGAGCGGCAGATCAGCGGCCTGCCGGGCACGCTGTCGATTGCCAGCCTGGCATGGTCGCCGGACCAGAAGTGGCTGGCCTTCAACCAGGTCGACGCCGCCAGTGGCGCCAATGAACTGTGGCTGGTGGATGTGGCCGCCGGCAGCGCCCGTCGCCTGGTCGCCGGCCTGAACACGGTGATCGGCAGCGGCTACCAGTGGCTGCCGGACAGCCGTGGTCTGGTGGTGTTCACCCGCCCGGCCAACCTCGGCGCCGCCCCGGCCGCCGACGGCATTCCCACCGGCCCCGCCGTGCAGCAGACCAGCCAGGGCGGCGGCGTGGTGTCGATCCGTACCTATCAGGACCTGCTGAAGAACGAGGCCGACGCGCGCCAGTTCGACTACTACGCCACCACCCAGCCGATGGAAGTCAGCCTGGATGGCCGCACCCGCGCGATCGGCGCGGCGGGCATCTTCATGGGCTTCTCGGTATCGCCGGATGGCCGCTTCGTGCTGCGCCAGCCGGTGCAGCGGCCTTACTCCTATGTGGTGCCGGTCAGCAGCTTCCCGCGCCGCATTGAAGTGATCGACCGTGCCAGCGGCCAACTGGTGCACACCGTGGCCGTGCGCCCGCTGGTGGAAGGCCTGCCGACCGGCAACGACGCCGAAGTGACCGGCGTACGCGACATCATCTGGCGCGGCGATGCCGATGCCACGCTGGTCTGGGCCGAGGCCCAGGACGGTGGTGATCCGAACCGCGACGCCAAGGTGCGCGACGCGGTGCTGATGCAGGCCGCCCCGTTCGACAGGCCGCCGGTGACGCTGGCCCAGCTCGGCAGCCGTCTGGCCGGCATCAGCTGGGGCCGTGGCGACCTGGCCCTGCTGACCGAGTCGTGGTGGAAGACCCGCAGGACCAAGACCTGGTTGATTGCCCCGGACAACGCCGGTACCGAGCCGCGCCTGCTGTGGGATCGTGATGCGCAGGACCGCTATTCCGATCCTGGCCGGCCCCAGCTGTCCAGCGACGATCGCGGCCGCTCGCTGCTGCAGACCAGCCCCGATGGTGGCAGCCTGTATCTGGTTGGTGCCGGTGCTTCGCCGGAAGGTGACCGTCCGTTCGTGGACCGCTTCGACATCGCCAGCGGAAAGGCCACCCGCCTGTTCCACTCGCAGGCGCCGAACTATTCGGTGCCGGTGGCATTGCTGGACAACCAGGGCAGCTCGCTGCTGCTGAGCCGTGAAAGCCCGGACGAGCCGACCAACTTCCATGTGCAGTCGCTCACCGATGCCGGCGCGGCATCGCGCGCGCTGACCCACTTCCCGCATCCGCTGCCGCAGCTCAAGGGCGTGCAGAAGGAGCAGATCCGCTACAAGCGTGCCGACGGCGTGGACCTCACGGCCACGCTGCTGCTGCCGCCGGGCTACGATCCCACGCGCGACGGCCCGCGCCCGCTGCTGATGTGGGCCTACCCGGGCGAGTTCAAGAGCGCCGCGGCCGCCAGCCAGGTCACCGATTCGCCGTACCGTTTCAACGCGATCAGCTACTGGGGGCCGCAGGCCTTCCTGGCCAAGGGCTATGTGGTGCTGGCAAGTCCTTCGATGCCGATCATCGGCGAGGGCGACAAGGAACCCAACGACACCTATATCGAACAGCTGGTGGCCAATGCCCAGGCTGCGGTGGACGAAGTGGTGCGCCGTGGCGTGACCGACCGCAACCATATCGCCATCGGCGGCCATTCCTACGGTGCGTTCATGACCGCGAACCTGCTTGCGCATACGCGCCTGTTCAAGGCCGGCATCGCCCGCAGTGGCGCCTACAACCGTACGCTGACGCCGTTCGGCTTCCAGGCCGAAGAGCGCAACTACTGGCAGGCGCAGGACGTGTATCAGAAGATGGCGCCGTTCAACTATGCGGACCGGATCAAGGATCCGATCCTGTTCATCCACGGCGTGGATGACAACAATTCCGGCACCTTCCCGATGCAGAGCGAGCGCATGTTCGCTGCGGTGAAGGGCCTTGGAGGGACGGCGCGCCTGGTGATGCTGCCGAACGAATCGCATGCCTATCGTGCACGCGAATCGATCATGACCATGCTGGCCGAGAGCGAGCGCTGGCTGGAGCAGACCATCGGCCCGGCAGCCTCCGGCAAGGCGAAGAAGAAGCGCTGACACGTGCATGCCGGCGGCCCCTGTGAGGGGGCCGCCCCGGCCCGGCTGCAATCCACACCGGCAGCGCTGGCGTTGCATGCAGATGAAACCATTTCTGCATCGCAGCACAGCCCACGATCTGGGATAGGCTTGGATCCTGGATCCGTTGACCGAGGCCTGTGCGTCGCCGATGAACGAGTACCGCAGCAGCATCGAGTTCGCTTCTCCCGATCTTCCGCTCCGCGATGACGTGCGCCGGCTCGGCGCGCTGGTCGGCGACCTGCTGGTCGAGCAGGTTTCGGCAACCTTCCTCGACGATGTCGAGGATGTGCGCACGCGGGCCATCGCCCGCCGCGAAAACCAGGCGCCGCTGTCGGAGCTGGCCGAAGGCCTGGCCGGTCGTACGCCGCAGCAGGCCGAGACGATGGTGCGGGCATTCAGCACCTACTTCCAGGTGGTCAACATCGCCGAGCGCGTGCACCGCATCCGCCGCCGCCGCGACTACCAACGTGCCGGTACTGCCGCGCCGCAGCCGGATGGCCTGCAGGATGCGCTGCAACACCTGAAGGCTCAGGGCGTGACGCTGGATGAGTTGGCGCAGTGGCTGCCGCGCATCGATATCGAACCGGTGTTCACTGCGCATCCGACCGAAGCCGTGCGCCGCGCACTGCTGGAGAAAGAGCAGCTGATGGTGGCCAGCCTGGTCGACAACCTCGACGGCCAGCGCACGCCGGGCGAGGCGGCAGCGGATGCTGCACGCTTCCGCATGGCGCTGACCGCTTCCTGGCAGACCACCGACTCCTCGCCGGTGCGGCCGACGGTCGATGACGAGCGCGAGCATGTCGGCTTCTATCTGGTGCAGGTGCTGTACCGGGTGATACCCGTGCTGTACGAATCCCTGCAGCAGGCGCTGCGTGATACCTATGGCGAAGAACTGGCGCTGCCGCGCCTGCTGCGTTTCGGCACATGGGTGGGCGGCGACATGGACGGCAACCCGAACGTGGACGCCCGCACCATCCGCAGCACACTCGATGCCCAGCGACAGGCAGTGCTGGGGCGCTACCAGAAGGAACTGCTGCAGCTGGCCAGCCTGCTCAGCCAGTCCACCGAGCGGGTGGGCGTGAGCGATGCGCTGCAGGCGCGCGTGTCGCATTACCAGCAGCTGTTGCCGAAGGTGCAGTCGCGCCCGCGGCACGCCGACATGCCGTACCGGCTGCTCAACGACCGCATGCGTGCGCGCCTGCAGGCCACCCTGGACGATGCAGAGGGAGCCTATGCAGGCCCGGACGAGCTGATCGACGATCTGCAGCTGATCCTCGACAGCCTTCGTGCCAACCGTGGCGAGCATGCCGGCGGATTCGCCGTGCAGCGACTGTTGTGGCGGGTGAAGACGTTCGGCTTCCATCTGGCGCGGCTGGACGTGCGGCAGGAGTCGAGCGTGCATGCGCGCGCGCTGGCGGCAGTGCTGGGCGGTGAAGCGGCCTGGGAAGGAATGGATACATTGGCGCGCGCCGGCCTGCTCGGCCCACACGCCAGCGGCGAGCAGCCGCTGCCGGTGGGCGACGACGAAGGCAACCAGCGATTGGATGCGGTGTTCGCGGCGCTGGCCGACGCGCGCGCGCGGCATGGCAGCGAGGCGCTGGGCAGCTACATCATCTCGATGGCACATGATCGCAGCGATGTGCTGGCCGTGCTGGCGCTGGCGCGCCGTGGCGGATTGGCTGACGAGGACGGCGCGGTGCCGCTGGACATCGCACCGCTGTTCGAGACGGTGGACGATCTCAAGCGCGGTACTGCGACGCTGCGTGACCTGCTGGCCGATCCGGTCTATCGCGCTCATCTGCGGGCACGCGGTGATGTGCAGATGGTGATGCTGGGTTATTCCGACAGCAGCAAGGACGGCGGCATCGCCGCTTCGCGCTGGGGCCTGCAGCGTGCGCAGGTAGAACTGCTGGACGTGGCGGCCGAGGCCGGCATCCGCCTGACCTTCTTCCACGGCCGTGGTGGTTCGATCAGCCGGGGCGGTGGCAAGACCACGCACGCGGTGGACGCGTCGCCACGTGGCAGCATCGATGGTCGCCTGCGCGTGACCGAGCAGGGCGAGGTGATCCACCGCAAGTACGGCATCCGCGCGCTGGCGCTGCGATCGCTCGAGCAGGCCACCGGTGCGGTGCTGCGGGCCAGTCTGCGTCCGCGTGCCGCGGAACCTCGCGAGGAGGGCTGGCGACCGGTGATGGACGGGGTCGCCGCCGCCAGCAGCGAGGTCTATCGCGCCTTCGTCGGCCAGGCCGGTTTCATGGATTACTTCCGTACGGCGACGCCGATCGATGTGATCGAGCGGATGACGCTGGGTTCACGGCCGTCGCGTCGTCTCGGCCAGGATGCGGCACTGGGCAACCTGCGTGCGATCCCGTGGGTATTCGCCTGGAGCCAGGCCCGCGCGGTGATTCCCGGCTGGTATGGCGTGGGCAGCGGCCTGCAGGCGGCGGTGGATGCCGGCCATGAACCTGTCCTGCGCGACATGGCGCGCGACTGGCCGTTCTTCCGCACCTTCCTGGACGACATCGCAATGGTGCTGTCCAAGGGCGATATCACCATCGCCGAACAGTTCTCGCGTCTCTCCGGTGACCTGCACGGGCGCTTTTTCCCGCAGATCCAGCACGAACTGGCGCTTACCCGCCGCTGGCTGCTGGCACTGATGGACCAGCAGACCTTGCTGGAGCACGATGCGCGACTGGCGCTGTCGATCCGCCTGCGCAATCCCTACGTCGATCCGATCAGCGTGCTGCAGGTGGACCTGCTGCAGCGCTGGCGCGAAAGCGGGCGGGAGGACGAAGAACTGCTGCGCGCGCTGGTGGCCTGCGTGAATGGTGTCTCGCAGGGCGTGCAGAACACCGGGTGATCCGCATCCGCCGGGCATGGCCCGGCGCTACCCGCCTCGGTGGGTGCGGGGCTTGCCCCGCACGCTCTCATTCTTCAGGCGAAGGCGGATTGGACGCCAGCAGTTCCAGGTGCCGTTGCTCCATTTCCTGCCGCAGCTGGCGCCGGATCAGCGCAGCGGCCTGCCGGCGCTTCTCGTCCGAACTGGCGGGCTGCAGCGGGGGGACAGGCGTTGGCCGTCCCTCTTCGTCCACCGCCACCATGGTGAAGAAACAGCTGTTGGCGTGGCGCACGCTGCGCTTGAGAATGTCCTCGGCCACGACCTTGATGCCGATCTCCATCGACGAGGTGCCGGTGTAGTTCACCGAGGCCAGGAACGTCACCAGTTCGCCCACCGCGATCGGCTGGCGGAACATCACCTGGTCCACCGACAGGGTGACCACGTAGCTGCCGGCATAGCGGCTGGCGCAGGCGTAGGCAACCTGGTCGAGCAGGCGCAGGATGGCGCCGCCGTGGACCTTGCCGGAGAAGTTGGCCATCTCCGGCGACATCAGCACGGTCATGGACAGCTGGTGGGTTTTGAGTTCGGTCGACATGCAGCGATTGTATCGGCGTGGCGCAGCTCGTGTGGAGCCGGGCCGTGCTCGGCTGCTCTCGGCGCAGGCAAAAGAAAGCCGAGCATGGGCTCGGCTCTACAGAAAGCAGAAGGGCCGCTTGCGCGGCCCTTCGTCTGTCTTACTTCAGCTTCGCATCGGCGCGCAGGGCGGCGGCACGATCGGTCTTCTCCCAGGAGAAGGCCGTGGCGTTGACCGTCTCGCCGGCACCGTTGAGGTAGCTGAACTCCTTCGGCTTGCGGCCGAAGTGGCCATAGGCCGCAGTCTGCTGGTACATCGGGTGGATCAGGTCCAGCATCTTGATGATGCCGTACGGGCGCAGGTCGAAGTGCTTGCGGATCAGCTTCTCGATCTTGTCGTCGCTGATCTTGCCGGTGCCGAAGGTGGTGACCGAGATCGAGGTCGGCTCGGCCACGCCGATGGCGTAGGAGACCTGCACTTCGCAGCGGTCGGCCAGGCCGGCGGCGACCACGTTCTTGGCGACGTAGCGGGCAGCGTAGGCGGCCGAGCGGTCAACCTTGGACGGATCCTTGCCGGAGAACGCGCCGCCACCGTGACGGGCCCAGCCGCCGTAGGTGTCGACGATGATCTTGCGGCCGGTCAGGCCGCAGTCGCCCACCGGGCCGCCGATCTCGAACTTGCCGGTCGGGTTGATGTGGAACTTGGTGCCCTTGTGCAGCCACTTGGCCGGCAGCACCGGCTTGATGATCTCTTCGCGGACGGCCTCGATCAGGTCCTTCTGCTTGATGCCCGGGGCGTGCTGGGTGGACAGCACCACCGCGTCGATGGCGGCCACTTCGCCGTTCTCGTAGCGCAGGGTGACCTGGCTCTTGGCGTCCGGGCGCAGCCACGACAGCGGCGAGTTCTTCTTCTTGCGGATCTTGGCCTGCTGCTCGACCAAGCGGTGCGACAGGTGGATCGCGGCCGGCATGTAGCTGTCGGTCTCGTTGGTGGCGTAGCCGAACATCAGGCCCTGGTCGCCCGCGCCCATTTCTTCCGGCTTTTTGCGGTCCACGCCCTGGGCGATGTGCGGCGACTGCTTGCCGATCAGGTTCAGCACGCCGCAGGTGGCGCCGTCGAAGCCGACGTCGGAGCTGTCATAGCCGATGTCCAGGATGACCTTGCGGGTCAGCGCTTCGAGGTCGATCCAGGCGCTGGTGGTGATCTCACCGGCAACAATGGCCACACCGGTCTTGACCATGGTCTCGCAGGCCACGCGGGCGCGCTGGTCCTGGGTCAGGATCGCGTCCAGCACCGCGTCGGAGATCTGGTCGGCAATCTTGTCCGGATGGCCTTCGGAGACCGATTCGGAGGTGAACAGGTAGCTGGACATCAGGCTTAATATCCCTTGATTCGGATGGAAAGATGGGCGCGCATCATACACGGGGTGCGCCGCCTGTGCATTGTGAACCCGTACGGGTTGCCGGTGGTTAAGGTGACGTGCCCTCTGGCACAAGGCCTGGCGGGCGTCTGCAGGACACGGTGCGCAGGCAGTGTTCCACTGGCGTGACCATTGCCGCAAGGCCGTGTTGCGGGGGGGAAGGGGCGGTTCCGGCGTTGCCGGAGCGGGACCGGCCGTCATCGTTCTGCCCCGAAACCGCCATTTGCTTGCCGCGTGCCAGGCGCAGGCTGTCGGCCAATCCGGCCGCCGGGTATCAGTGAGCACGCCATGCAGGAACTCGAACAGCGTCTGCAGCAACGCTTTCCGGAGTGGTTCCACGGCCGCCGCGGCCAGCTCGCGCGGCCACTGCTGCGCAGTGTGGGTCGCTGGTCGCGGCTGGACCGGGTGGAGGACTTCCTGCGGCGCAACGCGGACGTGCGCGGATTCGGCTTCGTGGCCGCCGGACTGGAGTTCCTGGACGGCCAGTACCAGGTGGATCCGGCAGCCCTGGCTCGCATTCCGGCCACGGGCCGTCTGCTGATCGTGGCCAATCATCCTTCCGGTGCACTCGACGCGCTGGCGCTGCTGGACGCGGTCGGCCGCATCCGCCGCGATGTGCGGATCGTGGCCAACGATCTGCTGGGCGCCATCGGCCCCCTGCAGGACCTGCTGCTGCCGGTCCGCATCCTCGGCGGCAAGGTCCAGCGCGGCAGCCTGCAGGCGGTGGAGCAGGCGCTGGCCGCCGAGCAGTGCGTGATCGTGTTTCCGGCCGGCGAGGTATCCCGGCTGTCGTTGCGCGGCATCCGTGATGGTCGCTGGCAGCGCGGGTTCGTCAGGTTCGCCCGGGCCGCCGGCGCCCCGGTGTTGCCGGTGAGGGTGGAGGCACGCAATTCGGCCCTGTTCTACGGCGCCTCGACCCTGTTCAAGCCAGCCGGCACCGCGCTGCTGGCGCGCGAGATGTTCGCGCGGCGTGGTCGGCCGCTGCGGTTGCGCGTCGGTGAACCGATGCAGCTGGGACAGGGCGACCCGGGCGAGCAGCTGCTGGCGGTACGGCGCGCGGTGTATGCGCTGGGCCGCGACCTGCGCCCCGGCGAGACTGCCAGCGCCGGCCCCGAACCACTGGCCGCACCGGTGCCGCCGTCGCAGGTGGCGGCCGCCATCGCTGGCGCTGTCCGGCTCGGACAGACCGCCGACGGCAAGCAGATCCTGCTGGCCAGCTGCAGCGCCGACTCGCCGCTGCTGCTGGAACTGGGACGCCTGCGCGAGCTGACGTTCCGCCAGGTGGGCGAGGGTACCGGCCACAGCCGCGACCTGGACGCCTTCGATCCGCAGTACGAGCACATCGTGATCTGGGACGCTGCCGCGCAGCGCATCGCGGGCGCGTACCGCATCATGCGGGGCGCGCACGCGCTGGCCCGGCGCGGACTGGCAGGGCTCTACAGCGCGTCGCTGTTCCGCTATTCCGATGATGCCATCACCCATATCGCCGAGGGGCTGGAGCTGGGCCGCAGCTTCGTGGTGCCCGATTACTGGGGCAGCCGCAGCCTGGACTACCTGTGGCAGGGAATCGGCGCCTACCTGCAGTGCCGGCCCGGCATCCGCTACCTGTTCGGTGCGGTATCGATCAGTGCGGCGCTGCCGCGCGATGCGCGCGAGCAACTGGTGGCCTACTACCAGCGCTACTACGGCGGCATCGCCGGCCTGGCCGAGTCGAACCGGCCCTTCCAGTACTTCGCGGCACCGCCCAGTTTCGGCGAACTGGATGCGGGCGCAGCCTTCGATGTCCTGAAGGCCAACCTGGCCGCACTCGGGACCGGCGTGCCGACCCTGTACCGCCAGTACACCGACCTGTGCGAGCCCGGTGGCGCGCGCTTCCTTGCGTTCGGTGTCGACCCGGCGTTCAGCGACTCGATCGACGGTCTGATCGAGGTGGACCTGTGCGCGATCCGACCACACAAGCGCAAGCGCTACCTGCGTGATGCCGGAGCGCAGGCATGAGCGCGCTGGCGACGTTGTCGCCACACCGTCGCGCCGTGTTCGTCTCCGACGTGCATCTGGGGTCGCGCCATTGCCATGCGGCCGAACTGGCCGTGTTTCTCGCCCAGCTGCGCTGTGAACGGTTGTACCTGGTCGGTGACATCATCGACCTGTGGTGGATGGCGCATCACCGCGCCAACTGGCGGCAGTCGCACAGCGACGTCATCCAGGCGCTGCATGCACTGCGTCGCAACGGTACCGAGATCATCTACATCCCCGGCAATCACGATGCCTCGCTGCGCCATGTCTGCGGGTTGATGCTGCCGGCGATGCAGGTGCGTCGTCGTGCGATCCATGTGACCGCCGATGGGCGACGGTTGCTGGTCGCCCATGGCGACGACTACGACGGTGTCACCCATTTCGGCGGCCTGCAGGAAAAGTTCGGCGACTGGCTGTACTACCGCATCCTGACCGGCAACCAGGCGCTCAACGCGGTACGCCGCCGGCTGGGCATGCGCTACTGGTCGCTGTCGGAATTCCTCAAGAAGCGCAGTGGTGCGGCCGAGCGCTACATCGAGCGCTTCGTGCAGGCCGGGCTGGACGACGTGCGCCGGCGCGGCCTGGACGGCATCATCTGCGGGCACATCCACCGTGCGGCGCTGGTCGAGCGCGATGGCCTGGTCTACGCCAACGACGGCGACTGGGTGGAGAGCCTGACCGCGCTGGCCGAAGATCATGACGGCGCGCTGCGCCTGCTCGATCACCATGGGCGGACGCTGGTGGAGCTGCCCGGCGCAGCCCGGCGCGCGGCAGCTGCCTGAGCCCAGCGGCACCGGCCACCGTCCGGGCTCTGCTGTCGCCCGGCAAAGCCGTTAGCATCGGGCCATGGATTCCTTGACCCAGATCGTTCTCGGCGGCGCCGTTGCCGCCGCCATCGCCCCGCCCGGACATCGCCGCGCGGCCCTGCTGGCCGGTGCCGCACTGGGCACCTTGCCGGATCTGGATGCCTTGTGGCTGGGCTTCACTGCCGAGGATCCCGTAGCGGTGATGGTCGACCACCGCAGCTTCAGCCATTCGCTGCTGGTGTTGCCCTGGGTGGCGGCGTTGATCTGGTGGCTGTTCAAGCGCTACGGACGGGGGCGGGTGGCGCAGTCGCCGCTGCGCTGGTTCTGGGCCATCCAGCTGGCGCTGGTCACCCATCCGCTGCTGGATGCGCTCACCGTCTACGGCACCCAGCTGTGGTGGCCACTGCGGCCACACCCGACCATGGGCTCAAGTGTTTTCATCATCGACCCGGCGTACACGGTATGGCTGCTGCTGGGCTGCGTGGTGGCGTGGTTCGGGCGCGCGCGGCCGTGGGCCGGCAAGGTGCTCGGGCTCGCCCTGGTGCTCAGTACCGGCTACCTGGGATGGGGCCTGCTGGCCAAGGCTCAGGTCGACCGTGCCGCCCAGCAGAGCCTTGCGGCCATGGGGCTGGGCGATGCACCACGATTCTCGGTGCCGATGCCGTTCAACACCCTGCTGTGGCGGGTGGTGGCGATGACCCCGAACGGTTACGTGGTCGGCGATCGCTCGCTGGTGGCCGACCGCGGCCCGATGCAGTTCGAAGGCCACCCGTCCAATGTGCAGGCCCTGCGTGAAGCGCAGTCGATTCCGGCGGTTCAACGCCTGCAGTGGTTCAACCGTGGCTTCATGCGTGCGCAGGTCGTGGACGCAACGCTGGTGCTGAGTGATCTGCGCATGGGCCTGGAGCCGGATTACACCTTCAACTTCGCGGTAGCACGGCAGGTCGATGGGCGCTGGCAGGCGATCGTGCCCGAGCAGCGGCGCACGGATTACAGCAGCCCAGCGGCGCGCGCCGATGTCGGCGTCAGGCTGGCCGCGATGTGGCAGCGGATCTGGCATGCGCCGGCAGCGACGGGCGCCACCGGCGGTGGTGCCCCGGTGCACGCGGGCGATTGATCGGCAGGCGGGGATGCTGTGCCGGCGTCAGGCCGGCGGTGCTGTGCGGTTGAGCTGGATCGAGCGATGCAGGACCTGGCGCGGCGCATTGGCGATGTCGAAGCCGACGAATGCCAGCAGGAACTGCAGACCTGAAATCAGCGAAACCATGACGATCATGAGCGTACCGACCGGCGTCGCAACCTCTGCCGATGCCGATGCGATCCAGTGGTACGCGCCGAACACGCCACCGAAGGCGAGCAGTCCCAGCCCGGCGATCAGCTCCAGCGAGGCGATGGTCAGGTCGCGCAGGAAATAGTTGTAACCCACGCGCTTGAGCGTGTTGCGCACGTGCTTGAAGGCGAACTCGCCCAGTACCCGGCTGATGCGCAGGTTGCTGGTCTCGTCGGCATAGCGCGCGTCCATCGCCACGTCCTGCACCACGGCACGCACCGTGTTGAGGCGGAACAGCATGTCGGTCTCGAAGAAGTAGCGGTCGCTGATCGCATCAAGGGGCAGGTGGCTGGCAACGCGGGCGTGGATGGCGGTGTAGCCGTTGGTCGGGTCGAACACCTGCCAGTAGCCGGAAGACGCCTTGCTCATGAACGACAGCGCGAGGTTGCCGATCCGCCGCAGCAGCGGCATGCGACGGATGTGGCTGAGGTTCCAGAAACGGTTGCCCTTGGTGTAGTCGGCGTGGCCCTCGGCGATGGGAGCGACGAAGTCCATCAGCAGTGTGGGATCCATCTGGCCGTCGCCATCGACCTTCACCAGGATGTCCATGCCCTCGGCGATGGCCGCGCGGTAGCCGGTCTTGATCGCACCACCGACGCCGCGGTTCTGCGCATGGAACAGCACCCTGACCCGGGGATCGCGCGTGCTGTCCTGGACCATCCGGCCGCTGCCATCCGGGCAGGCATCGTCAACGCAGTAGATCGCGGTGACCGCATCGTCGATCGCTGCGAGCACGCCGAGCACGTGGCGGGTCACCCGGTAGCAGGGAATGATGACGGCGATCATCGGTGGCGTGGCCGGGCGCGCGTGGGCGTTCATCTGCATCGTCCTCAGGGCTGCGGCGGTGCCGGCGGCTGCGCGGGCGCGGCCAGCATCGCGGCTGCGGGCACTTCCACCAGGTCGGCGTACATCGAACGGGGTTCGGCGACGTCGCTGACCATCACATGGTGATAGCGGTTGAACGTGGTGTTGAAGCGGTCTTCGGGCATGTCCGGGAAGCGCGCGCGGAAGTACGCCAGCTGCGGGAAATACAGCGTGTGGTTGACTGCCGGGATACCGACGCCGGACAGCAGCGCACCGTAGCGCCCTTCCACCACCAGCGCTCCGTCCGCAGCCTGCCGTGCACCGCGCGCCTGCATCGACGCCAGCACGGCGCTGCGGTCCATGTCGAAGATCGGCCGGGCCGACTGCACCGGATTGAACAGCCCGTTGGTCAGCACGTTGCCGAGCGCGGCCACCGCCAGCACCAGCGCCACCGGACGCGCGGCGAGCCGCGGGCGGCGCGCGGCGAAGGCCAGCACGCCCACGCACAGCAGTGGCCATGCATCGGCCGTGGCATGCAGCCGGCTGAAACTGCCCTGGCCGAAGGCGAACTTGAGCAGGCATCCCGCCAGCAGCAGGGCCGCGAGCAGCAGCAGGCGGCCGCGTCCCAGGCGCACCCCGCCGCGCACCAGCACGATCGCGCAGCCGATGTTCAGCAGCAGGCCCAATGCCAGCAACGCACGGGTGGGCGGCACCATCGACAGTCCGGTCAGCTGGCCGATCCGCAGCGGCACCGGCAGGAAGATCCAGCAGGCGACCAGCGCGATGCCGGCGGCCAGCACCCCCAGCGACAGCCGGTGGCCGCGCGCCCAGCGCAGCACCTGCGTCCAGTCGGCGAGGACGGCGGTGAACAGCGGCAGCAGGCTGCTGAACACTGCGATCTCGCAGGCGTTGGACGGCTCGAACGCAGGCAGCGGATAGAACCCGCGCGTCATCAGGTTGGGGAACCCGTGGGTGAGCAGCGCGACCGGGCTGACCCCGCCGCCGGCGCTCTCGCGCTGGCCGGGATAGACGGTGTTACGGACAATCTCGATCGCTTCGTGGAAATAGCCCAGGAACGCCAGCAACGCCAGGCCGCCGGCGACCGCCGCATCGAGCAGGCGTGCCACTGTCAACGCATCGCGGCGGAAGGCCAGCACCAGCACGCCCATGGCCAGCAGCGCTGAAATGATGAAGGGCGGATAGGCCACGGCCAGCAGCCAGACCACCAGTGCGTAGGCGCTGGCGAGGATGCGCAGCCAGCGGTTGTCGATCCGCAGCCAGGCCACGGCTACCCACGGGGCCAGCGCGAACGCGCCCCAGTTGGTCGTCCACCACACCTGCACGTAGGGCGAGAAGTACAGGGTCAACGCGACCAGCACGGCCGCCAGTGGCGGAACCCGCAGCTGGCGCAGGAACAGCGTCCAGCCGCACAGGAACGCCATCGCCATGAACATGAAGAAGAACGAGTAGGCGTTGGCCGGTGGCAGGATGAAGAAGGCCCAGTGGTACGGCTTGAACAGCAGGCCCCAGTCCAGCAGCGGAAGCGCCTGGAACGAGCGCAGCGTCTCGTGGTACGGCGAAAACGCGTTGGTCGCGCCGAAGTCGTTGGCCACCGCGATCTGCACGTAAGGGGTGTAGACCATCCACTCGTCCATGCGGATGCCCCGCGCCTTGCCGAGCAGGGGCTCGATCGGCGCCAGCCCCAGGTACTGGCTGGCCATCGCATACGACGAGGGCGTCAGTGCAAATGCGACATACAGCAGGCACAGCACCGCCACGATGCCCAGGCACAGACGGGCCTGGCGGGAGTCGAGGCCATCCAGCAGGCCGCCTTCCCGGGCGGCGAGGGGCAGCGTGCTACCCGGAGTCGTTGCGCGTGCTGTCATCAGGAATCCCTTCAGGCGCGGAGCTCGGTGGTCCCGTTGCCGCGCATGCGGAAGGGGCCGGGTCCAGCGCGCGCCCGTCCTCGACGCCAGCCCGCGACGATTCTAGCGGGTTGCCAGCCATGCGGCGCGTGGCACTGCCGCAGCGCAGCGGTGCAGGCGCCGGTCAATACACCGTCGCGCGGCCCTGCACGAACGAGAAGAAGAACACGGCATTGGGATCGTTCTGCACCAACCGGAACTCGCGACGCATGCCCTCCACCGTATCCTCGTCCACGGTGCCGGCCTGCAGCAGCTGCTCGGCGGCCGACAGCAGCAGCTGCTCCCAGAACGCGATCATCGTCTTGCGCCGCGCCGGCTCGCGGTTGTCCAGGTGGATCGTCTTGATCTCGGTATGCACATCGCGGAAACCACCGGCCAGCAGCAGGTTGCCGAGCTTGGCGCCGACGAAGGGATCGCCGCCATGGTCGTACTGGAAATCGTTGAACGCCATCCAGTAACGCCAGATGTGCGGCGAATACGGATCGAGCAGGAACGATGCGTTCATCACTTCGGTGATGTAGACCGGCGATCCCGGTGCGAGTACGCGGCGCACTTCGCTGAGCACGCGGGCCGGCGAAGGTACATGCTCCAGCACCCAGCACAGGAATGCCGAATCGAAGCTGCGTGCCTCGAACGGCAGCTCGCCTGCATCGGCCTGCTGCAGGGTGTAGCGATCGCTGCACCACGGCGTGCGCGCGAGGTTCTCGCGGGCGGTCGCCAGCTGCGTTTCGCTCAGGTCCACGCCGGTCACGTGCAGGTCGGGGAAGCGGCGCAGCAGGATCTCGGTCTGCGCGCCCACGCCGCTGCCGACTTCCAGCAGGCGTCGTGCGCCGCCGTAGTCGATCTGGCCGAAGATGCTCGACTCCAGCAGGCGGGCCTGGGTCATCAGGCGCTGCTGTTCGGTGCCGGAGAACCCGTGCAGGTAGGTGGGGGAGGAAATCGGCGGTGTCATGGTCGCGGGCTCGTGGTGCGTCGTGCAGGGTCGACTGCGGGGCGTGCGGGGTCAGGCAGCCGACGGCAGCGCCGGTTGCCCGGCGATCAGTCGGTCGAAGTACTCGGTGGTCAGCTTGATCTGGCTCTGCGGATCTTCGGCGCGGTTGACCACGGCGCGGAACGCCGCATTCTCGGGCCGGTCCTTGGCGTACCAGCCCAGGTGCTTGCGCGCGATGCGCACGCCCTGCGGCTCGCCATAGAAGGCATGCAGGGCGTGCAGGTGGCCAAGCAGGATATCGCGCACTTCGGCCAGTGACGGCGGGGCCAGTTCCTCGCCGGTGGCCAGGTAGTGCGCCACCTCGCGGAAGATCCACGGCCGGCCCTGCGCCGCGCGACCGATCATCACTGCGTCCACGCCGGTCTGCTGCAGGACGAAGGCGGCCTTGCGCGGCGAATCGATGTCTCCATTGGCGATCACCGGAATGCGCAGCGCTGCCTTGATCTCGCCGATCGTGGCGTACTCGGCCTGGCCGGTGTAGTGCTGATCGCGGGTGCGGCCGTGCACGGCCAGGGCGGCGATGCCACTGTCCTCGGCGATGCGCGCGATCAGCGGCCCATTGCGGTGGTCGCAGTCCCAGCCGGTGCGGATCTTCAGCGTGACCGGCACATCGACCGCGTTGACCACGGCAGCAAGGATGCGCGCCACCAGCGATTCGTCACGCATCAGCGCCGAACCGGCCCAGGCATTGCAGACCTTCTTGGCCGGGCAGCCCATGTTGATGTCGATGATCTGCGCACCATGGTCGACGTTGTAACGCGCCGCCTCGGCCAGCTGCTGCGGCTCGGTGCCGGCGATCTGCACGCTGATCGGTGCCGGTTCACCCTCATGGTCCATGCGGTGGATCGACTTGCGCGTGTTCCAGAAGCGCGGGTCGCTGATGGTCATCTCGGAGGCGGCCAGGCCCGCGCCCAGCCGTTTGCACAGCAGGCGGAACGGCTTGTCGGTGACGCCGGCCATGGGCGCCAGCACGACGTTGGGAGCAATGGTGTAGGGGCCGATCTGCATACGCCCATTGTAGGCCGCAGGCGGTCACATGGCCGGGTCGGCGAGGCGCCGGTTCAGGCCGATCCGGACCGACCTCATGCCGTACGGGCATCAGCAGATGCTTGACGGTTGCTTCCGCCGCCCCCAGTGGCGGGTCATCGTGGGCGGCTGGGGCAGGGCTGCGTGCCCTGCATGGGCGCAGGCAGAAAAAGGCCCGGGCACCTGCGCGCCCGGGCCGGTTCATGCAGCTGCGGCGTGGACCTACCGGATTTCCACGTCGGCCGGGGTCAGCCGTGGCATCGCCGCTGCGGCGCCTTCCTTCTCGGTCGAGCGGCCCGCGAACTGGTTGGCGAAGCGCACATGGCGTGCGAACGGCGCCTCCGGCAGCTGGGCAAGGGAGGCGGCCAGCGCGCCGTTGAAGGCGTCGCCGGCACCGGTGGTATCGATCGCCTGCACCTGCTCGGCACCCACGCGGTAGTACGGCTGGGTGTCGCCGCGCAGGTTCTCATCGGCATGCGAAACGAACACGCCCACCGAGCCCAGGGTCACCACCACGGTACCGTTGCCGACCAGCTTGCGGCACAGCGCATGCAGGCTGGCACCATCCAGCGCGGCCACGTCGTTGGCATCCACGCGCTCGCCGACATGGCGGCCCAGCAGGGCGGCGAACTCGGTCTCGTTCGGGGTGATCACATCGGCCAGCTTGAGCAGGCCGATGGTCGAGGGGGCGTCGGCCGGTGCGGTGTTGAGCACGGTGGTGACACCGGCCTCGCGGGCGGCAGCCAGTGCCGCTTCGATGGTCTGCACCGGCGACTCCAGCTGCACCAGCACCACCCGGGCACCGGTCAGCAGCGCCTGTTGCTGCTGCAGGAAATCGGTGCTCAGGGCGGCATTGGCGCCCGGGCCAATCACGATGGTGTTGCGACCCCGTGCATCGACATAGATGCCGGCGGTGCCGGTCGGTTCGCTGCTGGCTTCGGCGATCAGCGCGAAACCGTCCTGGCCGGCGAGGTCGCGGGCGGTGGCACCGCCGGCGTCATCACCCAGGGCGCACACGAAGTGGGTGTCGGCGCCCGCGCGGCATGCGGCCACAGCCTGGTTGAAGCCCTTGCCACCGGGGCCGGTGCTGTAGCGGCCGGCAATGGTCGCGCCCGGTGCCGGCAGCGACTCGCACCGCCACACGTGATCGACATTGAAGGAACCGACGACAACGACACTGCTGCTCATAGGGAATCTTTTCTCGAACTAGGGTTCAACTGAAATGCGTCAGCACGCCGGCGATGGTCGCCGTCATGAAGGTGGCGATGGTACCGCCCAGTACCGCGCGCAGGCCGAACTTGGCCAGGTCGTGGCGACGTTCCGGGGCCAGGCCACCGATGCCGCCGATCTGGATTGCGATCGAGCTGAAGTTGGCGAAGCCGCACAGCGCATAGGTGGCGATCAGGCGACCTTCGTTGGACAGGGTCACGCCGGCGACCTGGCCGTTCACGATCTGCGACAGCTCGGTATAGGCGACGAACTCGTTGATCACGACCTTCTGTCCGATCAGCGACCCCACGGTGGTGGCGTCGGCCCACGGAGTGCCGATCACCCAGGCGATCGGTGCCAGCAGGTAGCCGAAGATGGTCGACAGGTTGGTCGGCTTGCCGATCTGTGCGGCCAGGCCGGTCACTTCGCCGAGCCAGGTCAGCGGGGCGTTCAGCAGGGCGATCAGGGCGATGAAGGCCAGCAGCATCGCGCCGATGTTCAGCGCCAGCTTCAGGCCGTCGCCGGCGCCGGCCGCCGCCGCGTCGATGATGTTGCTGGAGGTCTTCTCCACTTCCATCTTCACCGTGCCGCGGGTCAGCGGGGTGCCGGTTTCCGGGATCAGCAGCTTGGCCACCACCAGCGTGGCCGGTGCGGCCATGATGCTGGCCGCCAGCAGATGCTTGGCGTAGAACGCCTGCTGGGTCGGGTCGCCCCCGCCGAGCATGCCCACGTAGGCCGCCAGCACGCCGCCAGCGATGTGGGCCATGCCACCGATCATCATGGTCAGCAGCTCGGACTGGGTCATCTTGGCGATGTATGGGCGCACGGTCAGCGGCGCCTCGGTCTGGCCGATGAAGACGCTGGCGCAGACGCTTGTGGTTTCGGCACCGGACACGCGCATCACCTTGGTGATCGCCCACGCCATCACCCGGACGATCGCCTGCATGACGTTCAGGTGGTACATCACGCCCATCAGCGCGGAGAAGAAGATGATGGTCGGCAGCACCTGGAAGGCGAAGATGAAGCCGTAGTTCTGGACGTCCATCAGCGAGCCGAAGATGAACTTCGAGCCCTCGTTGACGAAGCTCAGGACCTTCACGAAGCCGTGGCCGAGCGCATCGAACACGTCGCGGCCGCCGGGGACCAGGATCACCAGCGCCGCAAAGGCGATCTGCAGGGTGATGCCGGTGGCGACGAGCTTCCAGTCCACCGCGCGCTTGTTGTTGGAAAACAACCAGGTGATGCCGATCAGCACCGCCAACCCGAACAGGCCGAAGCCGATCCTGCCCAAACCTTCGACCATGTGAGTGACTCCCCTGGGGCGTCGCGAAAAACGGGAAGCCTAGTGCAGGGCAGGGGCCGGGGCAAGGAAAAGCAGCGTGCGCGCGGCCATCGGCACCGATCGGGCCAGCAACGGCAAGGGGTTGCGGTCGGCACGACGGGTAGAATGGGGCTCGATTCCGGCCCGGATGCGGGCCCGCAGCAGGAGATTCGCATGCATTACCGCCGCCTGGGCTCCACCGGCCTGCCGATATCCGCCCTGTCCTTCGGCGCCTGGGTGACCTTCGGTGACCAGATTCCGCGCGACGAGGCCCGCAACCTGGTTGCTGCGGCCTGGGACCATGGCATCAACTTCTTCGACAATGCCGAGGGGTATGCCAATGGCCGCGCCGAGCAGGTGATGGGCGATGTGATCGCCGACCTGCGCCTGCCGCGCGATGGGTTCTGCGTGTCCAGCAAGGTGTTCTTCGGCAGTGCCAAGGATCCGCGACCGACCCAGCGCGGCCTGTCGCGCAAGCACGTCACCGATGCCTGCCATGCCGCGCTCAAGCGCCTGCGGGTGGACTATCTGGACCTTTATTACTGCCACCGCCCGGATCCCGACGCGCCGATTGCCGAGACCGTGCACGCGATGGATACCCTGATCCGGCAGGGCAAGGTGCTCTACTGGGGCACGTCCGAGTGGTCGGCGGCACAGATCCAGCAGGCGCTGGACATCGCCGCGCGACACAACCTGCAGGGGCCATCGATGGAGCAGCCGCAGTACAACCTGCTGCACCGCGAGCGGGTGGAAACCGAGTACGCCCCGCTGTACGCGGGGGCCGGCCTGGGCACCACCATCTTCTCGCCGTTGGCGTCCGGCCTGCTCAGTGGCAAGTACGACCGTGGCATTCCGGCCGACGCCCGGCTGGGCCGCGAGGGCATGGAGTGGCTGCAGGATCTGGTTCTGGGCGCCGATGCACAGGCGCGCCTGGCCCAGGTCCGCCATTTCAGCGCGGTGGCACGCGAACTCGGACACGCCCCGGCCAGCGTGGCCATCGCCTGGTGCCTGCGCAATCCACAGGTGTCCAGCGTGATCCTGGGCGCCAGCCGGGTCGAACAGCTGCTGCAGAACCTGCAGGCCCTGGAGGTGCTGGAGCAGATCGACGCCGCCGGCTGGGCCCGGATCGAAGCCGCCTTCGTCTGACCCGCAGCATTTTCCCGCCGGGGAGTCGAGCTGTGCTCGACCCCAGGGTCGCCGCCACCCACCATTCGATTCACAAAATCTATCGAATTTTGGATTTCGATCATTAATCTCATCAATCAAATTGAGAATGGTTGTTGATTGTCAACTGAGAATAATTATCATTTAACTCGTCCCTCGCACGAGTCCAGATGCTCATGAACGCTCAACCTGTACTGCTGCGCCCTGAAACACTGACCCTCCGCGATCGTCCGGTCCGCGTCGTTCCGCCGGAAGAGGTCATCGACAGCGAAGCCCTGCTCAAGGGCCGTCGTGAAATCCTGATCCAGCACGGCGATCGCTTCTATCGCCTGCGGCACACCAGCAACGACAAGCTGATCCTGACCAAGTAACGCGGCCTGGTCGCCCGCCTCCCTCCCTCCTGCCGGGCGCCGCCCGCAGGGTGGGCGACCCGACCGCTCCCGCTCTCTCCCCCTCGGTCTACCGCGTACGCTCCGGCGTGCCGGTGGCCGGGGGTTCCCCTGCCTGACCGAACGAACCCGATGACCCGCCATACCGCCCTTTGCCTTGCTGTCTGGATGGCGCTGCCGCTGTCCGCCCACGCTGCCACTGCCGCCAGCGCCGCGCCCGATGCGCGCGAATTCGATCGCGTGCAGGTCACCGCCACGCGCACCGAGCGCGCAGTGAGTGACGTCGCCGCGACGGTAGACGTGATCGACCGTGAGCAGATGGACCGGCACCTGGTCCAGGACATCAAGGACCTGCTGCGCTACGAACCGGGCCTGTCGGTCAGCCGCAGCGCCGCGCGCTTCGGCCTGGGCAGCATCCGTATCCGTGGCCTGGACGGCAACCGTGTGCGGGTGCAGACCGATGGCATCGCGATGCCGACCAGCTTCAACATTGGTTCGTTCTCCAACGCCAACCGCAACTTCACCGATCTGGACACGCTCAAGCGCGTGGAGATCGTGCGCGGCCCGGCCAGCGCGCTGTACGGTTCCGATGCGCTGGGCGGCGTGGTCGCCTTCGTCACCAAGGATCCGGCCGATTACCTGAAGGATGGCAAGGACAGCTACGTCGGCCTGAAGTTCGGCTACGACGGTGAATGGAAGGGCCTGCTCGGCGGTGTCACCACGGCGTTCGGCGGCGAACACTGGAGCGGCATGGTCAACATCAACCATCGCCAGGGCCAGGAAACCGACAACAAGGGTGACGTGCGCAGCAACGACAACACCCGCACCGCCCCCAACCCGCAGGACCGCGACGGTCGCAGCGGCCTGGCCAAGCTGGTCTATGCACCGAGCGAGGACCAGCGCTTCCGCCTGACCGTGGAAGGCAACGAAGACAAGACCGAGACCAACGTGCTGTCTTCGATCGACCGTACCACCACCACCGGCATGAAGGCGCGCGACAAGCAGAACCGCACCCGCGTGTCGTTCGCGCATGAAATGGATGCGCTGGACAAAGGCTTCGCCGACAGCCTGCACTGGCAGCTGTATACCCAGCACAGCGAAACCACCCAGATCACCGATGAGGACCGTGCCAACCGCAGCCGTCGCCACCGCGAGTTCAACTTCGACCAGCGTGTGTACGGCCTGCAGGCGCAGTTCAACAAGGCCTTCAGCACCGGCAGCGTCGAGCACGCGCTGACCTATGGCTTCGAGGGTGCACGCACCGAGATCCGCCAGAAGCGCGATGGTTTCCAGGTACTGGCCAACGGCCAGACCAGCACCACCATCCTGCCCGATGCGTTCCCGGTACGCGATTTCCCGATCAGCAAGACCACCGAGCTGGGCCTGTATGCGCAGGATGAAATGCGCATGGCCGGCGGCAAGCTGTCGCTGGTGCCGGGCGTGCGCGTGGACCGCTACGAGCTGAAGCCGGAAGTGGACAACATCTTCGCCGAGGACAATCCCGGCGTGGCGGTGGCGAAGCTGACCAAGACCAGCGTCTCGCCCAAGCTTGGCATGGTCTATCGCTTCACCGACGAATGGTCGCTGTTTGCCGGTTACTCGCACGGCTTCCGCTCGCCGCCGTACAACGACGTCAATCTCGGCTTCACCAACTTCGCCTTCGGCTACACGGCCATTCCCAATCCGGACCTGAAGCCGGAAACCAGTGATGGCATGGAACTGGGCCTGCGCTTCCTGTCGCCGGCTGCCTACGTCAGCGTCAGCGGCTACTACAACGAGTACAAGGACTTCATCGAGTCGCAGTCGCTGGTCGGCACCAATGCGCAGGGCCTGATGGTGTTCCAGTCGCGCAACATCGCCGACGCCCGCATCTACGGCGCTGAACTGAAGGCCGGCGTCGACTTCGGCCAGATCAGCCCGACCCTGCAGGGCTGGGCACTGCGCAGTTCCGTGGCCTGGTCGCGTGGCGACAACAAGACCGAGGACACCTCGCTGGATTCGGTCGACCCGCTGCGCGGCACCGTCGGCCTGATGTACGACACCGATGCCTGGGGTGTCGAACTGGCCGGCACGTTCGTCAAGCGCAAGGACCGCGTCGCCTCGGCCACGGTGTACCGCCCGGCCGGCTATGGCGTGGCCGACCTGATGGCACATTGGAACTTCGCCCCGGGTGCGACCTTCAACGTAGGCGTGTTCAACCTGGGCGACAAACGCTACATCGATTGGTCCAACGTGGGTACGACGCTGTCGCCGACCAGCCGCGTGCTGGATCGCTACACCAGCCCGGGCCGCACCCTCTCCGCCAGCCTTGCCGTTTCCTGGTGACCTCATGAGCCGAGCCTTGTCCGCACGCAGGAATGACTCCATCGCCGCGCCACACCGCGCGGCATGGCCGACCCCGGCACAGCTGGCCACGCTTGGCACCGTGTTGTGTCTCTACCACGCCGACGGCAACGAGCTTGGCGGCTGGCGCCAGGCGGTGCGCGTGCATGCCTGCCAGGGCGTGGACAGCGAGGGCCTGCGCGAAAGCCTGTGCTTCCTTGACGGCCGTGGCCGCTGCGTGTGGCGCCTGTACCTGCTGCCGGACAGCGACTTCCTGGCCTGGGACCGGTTGGTGGCCGCACTGCCGCCGGGCCCACAGCACGACAGCGACGGCAGTGTCGGTGAACGCCTGTGGCGTCGCCTGGCCGGTCATCTCGGCGGCCAGCGTTGGCGCCTGTGTGCGCTGCGCCTGCATGCCGCCGATGATGGCCGCACCCTGGCGGCCAGCCTGTCGACGCTGTCGTCGCTGGGCGCGGCCACCGCACGCCGCATCGCGCGCCTGGAAGGCGCCGAGGGCGAGCTGGCCATCGACGACTGCTGTTGTGCCGACGCCGCGCGCCGGCCGGCACCACGGATCCCCGGCGACCTGCCGCTGATCCGCCTCTGATCTGTTTCTGATGGAACGCCCGACGGCCACGGATGGCCTCTCAACGAACCTGCAACCCCGAAGGAAGACCCCGATGAAATTCCAGACAGCCAGCGTCCTGCTGTTGCTCGCCGGCAGCGGCGTGGCCAGCGCGCAGCCCTCCGACATCGCCCGCGATCACGACAGCATCCTGGCCATGCAGGGCGAGTACACCGTGGATTTCGCCTTCGACGAAACCGTGCTGCTGAAGCCGGGCTACGAGCGCGCGCCGGCGATGCGCAGCGGCGGCAATGAAATGGTCATCGTGGTCGAGGACACCCCGAAGCGCATCGTGCTGCAACACCTGCTGCTGGACGAGAAGAGCGGCCACATCACCAAGCACTGGCGCCAGGACTGGGTCTACGAGGCCCCGAACCGCTTCGAGTTCAGTGCCGATCAGACCTGGCGGGTACGCAGCATCCCGGCGGCGGTGAACCAGGGCGCCTGGACCCAGTGCGTGTATGAAGTAAGCGATGCACCGCGCTACTGCGGCACCGGCAAATGGACCTACACCAACAACGTGCCGAGCTGGACCAGCGACCTGAGCTGGCGCCCGCTGCCGCGCCGTGAGTACACCAAGCGCAGCGACTACAACGCGCTGGCGGTGGTCAACCGCCACACGCTCACCCCGAACGGCTGGACCCACGAGCAGTTCAACACCAAGGTGCAGCGCAACACCGACGGCAGCCAGGTGGAGATCGCGCGTGAGTTCGGCTTCAACGACTACGTGAAGACCACCGAGATCGACTTCACCCCGGCGCGCGATTACTGGAAGGCCACCGCCGGCTACTGGGCCAAGGTCCGCCAGCGCTGGGACGGTTTCCTGACCCAGGCTCCGGGCGTGCACCTGAAGACCAAGCTGGATGGGATGGCGATGATCATTCCGCTGTTCACCCAGGCGCAGGACCTGCAGGACGGCAAGCAGGTGAAGGACGCGCAGATCGACGAAGTGTTCGCCAGGTACGTGGAAAAGGCCCAGTAGGGTCGAGCCATGCTCGAGGCCACAGCCGGATCCACGCATGGCGTGGATCTACCGCAAGGAAGGGTGCCGGGCTTGCCCGGCACGCCTCCCGGCGCGCGCCTGCGTCAGGCTTCGCGCAGGGCCAGGGCGGGCGGGGTATGCAGGATGCGCCGGGTGCCCCACCAGCCCGCCAGCAGGCTCAGCCCGATGCCGACCACGCCGCCCAGCAGCAGGCCCGGCCACGGCGGCAGCAGCGGCAGCTCGAACACCTTCTGCGACACCACCAGCCCGATCACGGCCGTGGCGCCCACCGCCAGCAGCGCGGCGAGCGTGCCCAGTGCTCCGAACTCGACCAGCACCGCACCGCGCAGCTGGCGCCGGGTCGCGCCCAGCGTGCGCAGTACCGCGCTGTCGTAGCGGCGCTCGCCGGCCGTGGCCTGCAGGGCAGCCAGCAGGACCAGCACGCCGGCCAGCAGGCTGAACACCATCACCAGCTGCACCGCCTGTGCCACCCGTTCCATCACGTCGCGCACCTGCGAGATCACCGCATCCACGTCCAGCAGCGACAGGTTCGGCTGTGCACGCACCAGTTCGCCCAGCCCCGCTGCCTGGCCGGCCGGCAGGTGGAATGCCGAGAGCAGGTTGTGCGGGGTGTCGCCCACGGCGTTGGGATTCAACAGCACGAAGAAGTTCGGCCGGAACGTGTTCCAGTCCGCCTTGCGCACGCTGGTCACGGTGAACTCGCGCTGCTGCTCGCCCACGGAAATGCCGATGCGGTCGCCGGTCGAGACGCCGTAGCGTTTGGCCCAGCCGGTTTCCACCGAGGCTTCGGGTGCAGTGCTGTCCGCCTTCCAGAAGTGGCCCTCAAGCAGCGTATTGGCCGGCGGGAAAGTGCTGCGCCAGCTGAAGTTCAGTGGCCGGTTCTCGTCGTCGTCCTCGCGCGGGCCGTTTTCCCGCCCCTGGCCGTCCTGCGCCTGGTCCACGCGCACCGGGGGCTTGCCGTTGATCGCGATCAGGCGGCCGGTGGCCATCGGTTCGATGCTGGCATCGGCAGCACCCAGCGCGCGCAATGCTGCCAGCACGCCGTCGCGTTGTTCGGGCTGGATGTTGATCAGGAAGTAGTTCGGCGTGTCCTCCGGCAGGCGCTCGCGCCACTGCTGCAGCAGCCCCGGCCCGGTCACGGCCAGCAGCAGCAGCGCGCACAGCGACAGCGACAGGCCCACCAGCTGCATCACCGCCAGCATCCGGCGGCGGGTCAGGGCGGCCAGTCCCAGCCGCCAGTTGCCGTGCAGGCGGTGCTGCAGGCTGCGCAGCACCTGCAGCAGCACGAAGCCGCCCAGGCCCGCCGCTGCGGCGAGAGCGGCCAGGCCACCCAGCACCCACAGGGCCAGCTTCAGGTCGCCGGTCACCTGCACGGCCAGCACCAGGCTGGCCAGCAGGGCGGCGACGTAGGCCAGCAGCGAGGCGGGCGGCAGTGCAGCGAAGGAGCGGTTGAGTACGCGCATCGGCGGCACGCCGCGCAGGCGCAGCAGCGGCGGCAGGCCGAAGCCGAACAGCAGCAACAGACCGATGCCTGCACCGGTCAGCGCCGGTGTTGCCTGTGGCAGCGGCAGGCGCTGCGGTATCAGGCTGCCCAGCACCTGTACCAGGCTTTCCTGCGCGGCCATGCCCAGTCCAATGCCGAGCAGGCAGGCCGGAACGGCCAGCATCAGCAGCTGCAGTGCCAGGCCCAGCAGGATGTCGCGCTGGCGTGCTCCCAGGCAACGCAGGATCGCCACCTGGTCGATGCGGCGCAGGGCGAAGCGGTTGGCGGCCAGCGCGGTGGCAACGCCGGCCAGCAGCACCGCCAGCAGCGCGCTCAGGCCGAGGAAGCGCCCGGCCAGATCGAAGGCCTGGCGCACGCCGCGCTGGGTGTCATCCACGCTGAGCAGGCGCATGCCCTTCACCTGTGGCTGCAGCCATTGCCGGAACGCAGCGATCCGGTCGGCCGGCCCGGCGAACATCAGCCGGTAGCTGATGCGGCTGCCGGGACCGAGCAGGCCGGTGCCGTCGACATCAGCGCGATTGACCAGCAACGTCGGCGACAGCGTGAGGAGGTCGCCGCCGGCATCCGGTTCGGCCTCGATGATGCCGGCGATGCGCAGCGTACCGGCGCCGAACTCGAGGTCATCGCCGGCCTTCAACCCCAGCGCCTGCAGCAGGCGGGGATCGGCATAGGCCTGGCCCTGCGGCGGCATGCCGGCATCGTCGATCAGCGCACCACCGGGCGTGCTGCGTACCCGCAGCGTCCCCCGCAGCGGATAGCCGGCCTGTACCGCCTTGATGCTGGCCATCTGGCTGGCATCGCCCTGGAACAGCACGGTGCCGAAACTGGCCATGCGGGTGGATGCCAGTCCCCGCTGCCTGGCCTCTTCGGCGAAGGCGGCCGGCGGGTCGTCACGACCGGCGACGCCAAGGTCGCCGCCGAGCATCTCCGCAGCGCTGCTGGTCAGTGCCAGGTTGACCCGGTTCACCAGCGTGCCGACCGCGGTCATCACCGCCACGCCCAGTACCAGCGCGGCGAACACGGTCAGCAGGTCGCCGGCCAGGGCTTCGCGGCGCAGCGCGCGCCACGCATGCCGCAGCAGGTTCATGCGCGGGCCTCGTGCGCGACCGCCTGCAGGCGGCCGTTGTCGATGCGGTGGATGTGCTGGCAGCGCTGGGCCAGGCGCAGATCGTGGGTGACCAGCACCAGCGTGGTGCCGCTGCCGGCGTTGAGCTCGAACAGCAGGTCGCTGATGTGCTGGCCGGTGCTCTGGTCCAGCGAGCCGGTCGGCTCGTCGGCGAACAGGATGCGTGGCCGGGTGACGAAGGCACGCGCCAATGCCACGCGCTGCTGTTCGCCGCCGGACAGCTGGCGCGGGTAATGGCGGGCGCGATGGGCCAGCCCGACCTGGTCCAGCACGGCGTCCACCCGCGCGCGATCCTCGCGCCCGCCCAGCTCCAGTGGCAGGGCGACGTTCTCGGCGGCGGTCAGCGCCGGCAGCAGGTGGAAGCTCTGGAAGACGAAGCCGACCTCGCGAGCACGCAGCTGCGCGCGGGCTTCCTCATCCAGGCTGGACAGTTCGTGCCCGGCCAGAGCGATGCGACCGCGGCTGGGCAGGTCCAGCCCGGCGAGCAGGCCGAGCAGGGTGGTCTTGCCGGAGCCGGAGGCGCCGACGATGGCCACGCTGGTGCCTTCATGGACCGTCAAAGTGATGTTGTCCAGTATGTGGACTTCACCCTCCGGGCCATGCACGGATTTGCCGACCTGGTCGACGGCGATGGCGACGGGCGCGCTGCGGGGGGACAGGCTGTCGATGAGGAGACTCCAATGCGCAAGACGGGATGGAGCCGGCGAGCCGGCATGATGATGGTGCTGTTGCTAGGGTTCCTGCTGTTGCCCGGGCTGGCCTGTGCCAAAGGTCCGGCCGGTACCGTCCTGGTGCTCGGCGACAGCCTCAGTGCTGCCCACAATATCCCTGCCGATGCCGGCTGGGTCAGCCTGCTGCAGCAGCGGGTCAGGCAGCAGTCGAAAACGCCGGCGCGGATCGTCAACGCCAGCATGAGCGGCGAGACCACCGCCGGCGCCCTGACCCGGCTGCCGGGCCTGCTGGCGAAGGAGAAGCCGGACGTGGTGGTGATCGCTCTGGGGGGCAACGACGCCCTGCGCGGGCTGACCCCGGCGCAGGTGCAGGGCAATCTGGAAAAGATGGTGCAGGCCAGCCAGAAGGCGGGCGCCAAGGTGCTGCTGCTGGGCATCGATGTGCCACCGAATTACGGCCCGGCGTACCGCCAGCGGCTGGCGGCCGCCTACCGCGCGCTGGCCGACCGCTACGCTGTGCCGCTGCTGCCGTTCCTGCTGGAGGGGGTGGCCCTGCAGCCGGGGATGATGCAGGCCGACGGTCTGCACCCCACCGCCCAGGCCCAGCCGAAGGTGCTCGACAACGTCTGGCCCCTGCTCAAGCCGCTGCTCTGAGCAGCGGATCGGACCTCTTGACGGAACTTCACATTGCCTCCACCGTCGATCCGGCATGTTTCACAAAGCTGAAGTTAGAGGGAATCACATGCGTCAGACGAAGGAGACTTCCGGCTTGGTGCTGGTGGTCGAAGACAACCGCAACATCTCCGAGATGATCGGCGAATACCTGGAAGGTCGTGGCTTCGAAGTCGACTATGCACAGGATGGCCTGGACGGCTACCGGCTTGCGGCGGAGAACAGCTATGACGTGGTGGTGCTGGACCTGATGCTGCCGCGGCTGGATGGCATCGAAGTCTGCCGGCGGCTGCGCAACGATGCGCGCAAATCGACGCCGGTGCTGATGCTGACCGCCCGCGATACGCTGGACGACAAGCTCACCGGCCTGGGTTTCGGTGCCGATGACTACCTGACCAAGCCGTTCGCGATCCAGGAACTGGAAGCACGCCTGCGCGCGCTGATCCGCCGCGAACGCCGCCAGGTGGGTTCGGAAGTGCTCAAGGTCGCCGACCTGGTGCTCGATCCGGTCAGCATGCGCGCCACCCGCGCCGGCACCGAACTGCAGCTGTCGCCGATCGGCCTGCGCCTGTTGACGATTCTGATGCGCGAATCGCCGCGGGTTGTCACCCGCCAGGAAATCGAGCGCGAGATCTGGGGCAACGGGTTGCCGGATTCGGACACCCTGCGCAGCCATCTGTACAACCTGCGCAAGATCATCGACAAGCCGTTCGATCGCCCGCTGCTGCATACCGTGCAGAGCGCCGGCTATCGCATTGCCGACATCGCCCAGCCGATGGCCTGAGCAGGGACCGTGCCGGTGCAGCTGCAGGCCCGGTGCGGTAGCGGACGGGCAACAGGGCAGGGGATGACCGACCGGCAGTGTCGGCGGTCATCATCCCTGCACGACCACGGCGCGGTGCGCTGCCTATAATCGCAGCGCTCTGACCGGGACCCCGCAATGCCGCACGGCCTGCCGCGCAAGATCCGTATCGCCTTCATCCTGCAGGCAGTGCTGGCCAGCCTGGGCATCCTGCTGGGCGCATGGCTGGTGTCGCTGGTCATCAAGCACAGCCTGGTCGGTGCAGCGCTGCGCGAGGAAGCGGCGTATTACTGGACGCTGCACGACGCGTCCCCCGCACAGCCTCCCCCCAATACGCAGAACATCCGCGGCTACCTGCTGGAAAGCGGCCAGTCCGCGTTGTCGCTGCCGGCCAACCTGCGCGACCTGGAGCCCGGTTTCCACGAACTGCCGGCGGATGACCAGCTGGTCCTGGTCGATGTGCGGCCGGCCGGCCGCCTGTATCTGGTATTCCTGCGCTCACGCGCGGAAATGCTGGCGTTCTGGTTCGGTATCGTGCCGGTGCTGCTGACCCTGCTGGCGGTGTATGGCGCCAGCTGGATCACCTATCGCGCGTCCAAGCGTCTGGTATCGCCGGTGAACTGGCTGGCGCGGCGCGTGTCGCGCTGGGACCCCGGCCACCCCGAGGCAGCCGATCTGGAACCGAACAAACTGCCGGCGGACATGCAGGGCGAGACCCGGCAGCTCGCCGCGGCCCTGCATTCGCTGGCCAACCGGGTCAGCGCGCATGTCGCCCGCGAACGCAACTTCACCCGCGATGCCAGCCATGAACTGCGCACGCCGTTGACGGTGATCCGCGTGGCCAGCGACATGGCGCTGGGGGATGATTCCCTGCAGCCGCGCCTGCGCCGCAGCCTGCAGCGCATCCAGCGTGCCGGGCGTGACATGGAAGCGGTGATCGATGCCTTCCTGATCCTTGCCCGCGAGGCGGATGTCGAGCCGCAGGTCGAGCTGTTCGATGTCAACGACATCGTCCGTCACGAGGTGGACAACGCCAACGAACTGCTGGGTACGCGCCCGGTCGTGGTGCACCTGCACAGCGACGGACCGGTGAATCTGCATGCGCCGCCGCGGGTGCTGCAGGTGGTGGTCAGCAACCTGGTGCGCAACGCCTGCAGCTATACCGACGAAGGCCGCATCGACGTGCATGTGCGCGACGACCGGGTGGTGGTGCGCGACACCGGCATCGGCATGTCTGCCGAAGCCCTGTCGCGCGCGTTCGAGCCGTTCTACCGCGCCGAACCCAGTCGCCCGCAGGGCACCGGACTGGGCCTGTCGATCGTGCGCCGGCTGTGCGATCGCTTCGGCTGGAAGGTCAGCCTCTCCAGCGAACCCGGGCAGGGAACCGAAGCCACCGTGATTTTCCGCTAGAGGGCTCTTGCCGGATCAGAAGCGGGCATTCCGCGGAATGGCGGGGGTAGCGCCGGGCCATGCCCGGCGTGCGCAGTGTCTCAGTCGCAGGTCACCTTCGGTGCCAGCGCGCGGGTCCAGATGGCATATCCGGCGGGCGTCATGTGCAGCATGTCCTCACGGAACAGCGCGCGATCAGGCTGGCCGTCGGCGCCCAGCATCGGCGTGTAGATGTCGGTGAAGCCGGTGTTGGGCAGCCTGGCCAGCGCCGCCTTGACCAGCGTGTTGGCCTCGTTGATCGCCGGCAGCAGGTGCGCCCGTGACGGGCTGGGCTTGATCGACACGTATTCCACCCGGGTCTTGGGCAGGTCGCGATGCACGCGCTGCACGAAGGCGACCACATCGTCGCGCACCTGCACGGCGCTGCGGCCGCTGTTGAGGTCGTTGTCGCCGGCGTACAGGAAGACCTTGCACGGCGCGTACGGGATCACGATCTGTCCGGCATACCAGGTGCTGTCCCGGACTTCCGAGCCGCCGAAGCCCCGGTTGAACACCGGCTGGCCGGCGAAATCGGCCGCCAGGCTGTCCCACATCCGGAATGACGAACTGCCAATGAACTCGATGCCACCACGAGGCGGCGGGGCGACCTTGTCGGCGGCGGCGAAGGCGGCCATGTCGGCGGCCCAGGCCACGTTGGAGACCTGCTCGGGAACGCGGGGCGACGGCGAGGGAACGCGTGCCAGCGCCAGCGGCGCAAGGGTCAGCAGGCCCAGCATCAGCAGAGCGGGACGGCGGTGGGACATCGTGCACTCCAGGCAGGAAGGAGGGAGCCATCATAGGAGGCGGGCGCGGCCCGCGCTTGTCCCCGGCAGGCCA
This sequence comes from Stenotrophomonas sp. B2, assembly GCF_014947095.1. Lineage (NCBI taxonomy): Bacteria > Pseudomonadati > Pseudomonadota > Gammaproteobacteria > Lysobacterales > Lysobacteraceae > Stenotrophomonas > Stenotrophomonas sp. B2. The sequence goes on from NZ_JADCQA010000006.1 coordinate 193,350, forward strand.
TTCGGCCCGACCGCGCGGAGTATGGCCGGCGGCCTTGTGGCAAAATGGCGACTGTCTGCCCATCCCTGTGCACCCATGATTCCCTGCCGTGCGTCTGAGCGGTCGCTGCGCCGCGCCCCTGTTGCTGGATGCTCCACCCGTGGCTGACCAGTTCGGCCACATGCCGCGCGGCCCGCGCCGCATCTTCCAGGCCGCGCGCTGGTCCTGGCAGGGCCTGCGGGCTGCCTGGCTGCATGAGTCCTCGTTCCGGCTGGAGGTCTACCTGCTGGTCCTGCTGACCCCGGTGGCGATCTGGCTCGGCCAGACCCCGGTGGAGCGCGCGCTGCTGATCGGCTCGATGCTGCTGGTGCTGGCGATGGAACTGGCCAACTCCGCCATCGAGGCCGTGATCGAGCGCTACGGCAGCGAGATCCACGAGCTGGCCGGGCGCGCCAAGGACATGGGTTCGGCCGCCGTGTTCGTGCTGATGATGAACGTACTGCTGTGCTGGGCCCTGATCGTGGTCCCGCATGCACTGGCCGGCCGCTACGGCTGAACCCCCATTCCCCCACTGCCTTGAAGAGTTTCCATGTCCTTTGAGTTCCTCGCCGACCCCAACGCCTGGGTGACCCTGTTCACCCTGAGCGCGCTGGAAATCGTGCTCGGCATCGACAATCTGGTGTTCATCTCCATCGCGGTCAGCAAGCTGCCGGAAGAGCGCCGTCCCTTTGCGCGCAAGCTCGGCATCGCCGTGGCCTGCATCACCCGTATCGCACTGCTGGTGTCGCTGGCCTACCTGGCCCACATGTCCGCCAACCTGTTCACCGTGGCCGGCATGGGCATCTCCATCCGCGACCTGGTGCTGATCGTGGGTGGCCTGTTCCTGATCATCAAGGGTTACATGGAGATCAAGGAACTGATCACCGGTGGCGAAGACGAGAATCCGGCGACCAGCAAGGCGTCGGGCGTGTTCGGCATGGTCATCCTGCAGATCGCCATCATCGATATCGTGTTCTCGCTGGACTCGGTGATCACGGCCGTCGGCATCGCCGACCACATCCCGGTGATGGTCGCTGCCATCCTGCTGTCGGTGCTGGTCATGCTGCTGGCGGCCAATCCGCTGGGGCGCTTCATCGACGCCAACCCGACGGTGAAGATGCTGGCGCTGGCCTTCATCCTGCTGATCGGCGCGGTGCTGATCCTGGACGGCCTCGACGTGCATGTGCCCAAGCCGTACATCTACGCCGCGATGGGCTTCTCGGTGCTGGTGGAATGGTTGAACCTGCTGATGCGCCGTCGCGCGCGCGACCACCACGTGCCGGGTGCCGGCGACTGGTAAAGCGTATGACCTCGAACCCCCGGCCCGGCCGGGGGTTCTGCTTTGCGGGCCACCGCGTCCGCCGGGCATGACCCGGCGCTACCGGGGTACGCCACGCCTCGGGCAACGCCGGGCCATGCCCGGCGGGGGCTTTTGCCTGCAATGCCGGCGTACACCTTCACTTGTGAACCCGTATCAACAGTGTTTTCCCCGGACAAGGCTTAATCCGGTGCGGCAAAGCGCGCAGGCTACGCGCTCCCGATTCCCGCCCCCAGGAAGTCCCCCATGAAGTCCAGAGCCGCATTGCTGGCGCTTGCCGTCGGCGCCTTCGCCATCGGCACCACCGAGTTCGCCCCGATGGGCCTGCTGCCGGTCATCGCCGACGGTGTAGGGGTGGGCATTCCCACCGCCGGCATGCTGATCACGGCCTACGCCATGGGCGTGATGCTGGGCGCGCCGGTGATGACGCTGCTGATGGGGCGGTTCGGCAAGCGCACCGCGCTGATGCTGCTGATGTCGATCTTCGTGGTCGGCAACCTGCTGTCGGCGCTGGCGCCGAACTATGGCCTGCTGCTGTTGTCGCGGCTGGTCACCAGCCTCAACCACGGTGCCTTCTTCGGTATCGGTGCGGTGGTCGCCGCCAGCCTGGTACCGAAGGACAAGCAGGCGGCGGCGGTGGCCACGATGTTCATGGGCCTGACCATCGCCAACATCGGCGGCGTGCCGCTGGCAACCTGGGTCGGCCAGCAGCTGGGCTGGCGCCTGTCCTTCGCCGGGACTGCGGTGCTGGGCCTGGTCGCGATCACTGCGCTGGGCTTCGCGCTGCCGGCGTCTGCACCGGGTCCGCGCCCGGACGTGCGCCGTGAACTGAAGGCCATCCTGCAGCCGCAGGTGCTGCTGGCCATGGCCACCACGGTGCTGGGCGCCGGTGCCATGTTCACCCTGTACACCTACGTGGCGCCGGTGCTGACCGAGCTGACCGGTGCCTCCAATGCCTTCATCGCGATGTCACTGGCGCTGATCGGTATCGGTTTCACCATCGGCAATGGCATCGGCGGGCGCATGGCCGACTGGTCGCTGGATGGCGCTACGCGGATCCTGCTGGCGGCGCTGGCCGTGTTGATGTTCGTGCTGCCGCTGGCCTTCATGAATCCCGTGACCGCAGCGCTCGGTGTACTGCTGTTCGGCGCGGCGACTTTCGCCATCGTGCCGCCGCTGCAGATCCGGGTGATGGAAGCGGCCACCGAGGCGCCGGGCCTGGCGTCGTCGATCAACGTGGGAGCGTTCAACCTCGGCAATGCCGTGGGTGCGGCGCTCGGCGGTGCGGTGATCAGCTCGGGCCTGGGCTACGCGGCCATTCCGGTGGCTGGTGGCCTGCTGGCGGCATCGGGCCTGCTGCTGGCGTGGCTGGGGCGTCCCCGCACTGCGGTGGCCGAAGCCTGCTGAGGGGTGTTGGATTCCGGCAGGGCTTGCAGCCCTGCACCCGCCGGATCAACGTCAACGGCAAAAGCAAAAGCAAAAGCAAAAGCCTGCATTCCCCGCCACGCCTTCGACAGATTCCCGTGATCTGTCGCAACGGCGTTGCGCTCTGGTAGGTGTCGACCTTGGTCGACACGAATGCCTGAAGAACCGGCTTTTGCTTTTGATTTTTTTCTTTTGATCTTCCCGCGGTGCGCAGGAAACCGTATGAGGCCGGGCGGGTGGGCGTGGCGGGGGTATCCGCGCCATGGATGGCGCGGATAAGCCTCCCGGGACGGATTCACGGCGTCCCCCGCCATGCCCACCCGCCCGGACTACTCAGGCGATCCATGAGCATGGCCACCGCGGAGGGGGCGGCGCCCGATGGCCGGTCTTTCACCCGAACCATGGCATGCTCGGCGCCAAGCCCACCCGGAACCTCCGCCATGCGCCTGTTCACCCGTGTCCTGCCCCTGATGCTGCTGGCCTCCCTGCTGTCCGGCTGCGGCTACAACGCGATCCAGCAGAAGGATGAAGCGGTCAAGGCCAGCTGGTCCGAAGTGCTCAACCAGTACAAGCGCCGTGCCGACCTGGTGCCCAACCTGGTGCAGACCGTGAAGGGCTTCGCCAGCCAGGAAGAGCGCGTGCTGACCGAAGTCACCAACGCCCGCTCGCGTGTCGGCCAGATCAACGTCAACGCCGATGACGAAGCCTCGCTCAAGCAGTTCCAGCAGGCCCAGGGCGAACTGGGTAGCGCGCTGTCGCGCCTGCTGGTCGTCACCGAGAACTACCCGGTGCTCAAGTCCGACCAGAACTTCCGTGACCTGCAGGCCCAGCTGGAAGGCACCGAGAACCGCATCACCGTCGCCCGTGGCCGCTACATCCAGCAGGTGCAGGACTACAACACCTACATCCGCTCGTTCCCGCAGGTGATCACCGCCAAGCTGTTCGGCTACAAGACCAAGCCGAACTTCACCGTGGACAACGAAGCGCAGATCTCCAACGCACCGGCCGTCGATTTCGGCAACGCGCCGCCGCAGCAGCCGGCACCGCAGCCGGGCCATTGAGCCATGCGTCTGGCGACGGCACTGCTGGTCATGCTGCTGTGGCTGCCGCTGGCGGGCCACGCACAGTCGCTGGCGCCCATCCCCGCGCTGGACTCGCCGGTGGTCGACACCACCGGCACGCTGGATGCCGCGCAGAAGCAGGCGCTGGTGCAGCAGGCATTGGACCTGCAGCAGCGCAAGGGCAGCCAGCTGCAGGTGCTGGTGGTGCCCAGCACCCAGCCGGAGGACATCGCCCAGTACACCACCCGCGTGTTCGACCAGTGGCAGATCGGACGCAAAGGGGTCGATGACGGTGTGCTGCTGGTGGTGGCCAAGGAGGACCGGCGCGTGCGCATCGAGCCGGGCTACGGCCTGGAGGGTGCGATTCCCGATGCGATCGCCAACCGCGTCATCCAGGAATACCTGGTGCCGCGTTTCCGCAGTGGCGACTACGCCGGCGGCATCACCGATGCCACGGCGGTGCTGGTCAAGCTGATCGATGGCGAAACGCTGCCGGCACCGGTCAGCGGCCATCGTGGGCGGGAACCCGGCGGTGGCGGCGATACCTGGTTCCTGGCGCTGTTCATCGGCGTGTTCGCAGGCACGGTGCTGCGGGGCGTGTTCTCGCGGGTGCCGCGGCCGGTGCGCGGGCTGCTCGGAGGTGCGGGTGCGGCGGTTGCTGCCTTCCTGTTCACCTCCACCCTGCTGGCCAGTGGCCTGGCGGGCGTCGTGGGCCTGATCGTTGCCATGCTCTCCGGCCACCCGGGCCGCTTTGCCGGCGGCAGTGGCTGGGGCGGCGGCAGCTGGGGCGGCGGTGGTGGTTTCGGGGGCGGCGGCGGTTTCGGCGGTGGTGGCGGCTGGGGCGGCGGCGGCGGCCGTTCCGGCGGCGGTGGTGCTTCGGGAGGTTGGTGATGATCCGTCGTCTTTGCCGTCATCTGTTCTCGCCCTCGGTACGACGGGCGTTTCCCCCCGCCACGCTGCAGGCGATCACCGCGGCCATCGCTGCCGGTGAGCAGCGCCACGGCGGCCAGGTGATGTTCGCTGTCGAAGCCGACCTGCCGCTGCACGCGGTCTGGCGCGGAATCACGCCGCGCCAGGCGGCGGAGCAGGCATTCGCCCACCTGCGCACCTGGGATACCCGGCACAACAACGGCGTACTGATCTACCTGCTGCTGGCCGACCATGCCATCGAGATCGTCGCCGACCGGGGCCTGAGCGACCGGGTCAGCGCGGCGCAGTGGCAGCGGGTGTGCACCCACCTGCGCGAAGGCCTGCGCGGCGCCAGTCCGGTGGATGCGCTGCGCGATGCGATCGACGAAGTCTCCAGCCTGGTGGAAGGGCACTTTCCGGCCTCGACGCGGTCGGAGGATGACGCGCTCCCGAATGCGCCGCAGATCCTGGGCTGAGCCCCGGTCCCGGGCCGGGTCGGGGCGCTAAAATACCCGTACTCCTGCCAGGCGTCTTCCATGATCTATTTCCACGACATCGACCCCATCGCCCTCTCGCTGGGGCCGATCAAGGTGCATTGGTACGGCATCATGTACCTGCTGGGTTTCACCGCCGCCTGGCTGCTCGGTCGTCGCCGGATCGCCGCCGGGCGCCTGCCCGGCGTCGATGCCAACGGATTCTCCGACCTGTTGTTCTACGCCATGCTGGGCGTCGTGCTGGGCGGGCGCATCGGTTACATGCTGTTCTACGCGCTGGGCGATTTCCTGCACAACCCGCTGCTGCTGTTCAAGGTATGGGACGGCGGCATGAGCTTCCACGGTGGCCTGCTGGGCGTGCTCGGCGCCTGCTGGTGGTGGTCGCGCAAGCACAGGCTGCACTTCTTCGACACCATGGACTTCATGGCGCCGCTGGTGCCGCTGGGCCTGGGTTTTGGCCGCATCGGCAACTTCATCGGCGCAGAGCTGTGGGGCAAGTACACCGACGGCAGCTGGGGCGTGGTGTTTCCGTCCGGCCTGCCGGCTCCGCTGAACCAGCTTGACCACGCGACCCTGCAGGCGCAGTTCGCGACCGGCGCGCTGAACCAGTACGCACGCCACCCCTCGCAGCTGTATGAAGCCTTCCTCGAGGGGCTGGTGATGTTCGTGGTGCTGTGGGCGGTGTCGGCCAAGCCACGCCATCGCTATCTGGTGGGGGGGCTGTTCGCGCTGATGTACGGTGTCTTCCGCTTCGCGGTGGAATTCGTGCGCATGCCCGACAACGGCATCTACGTAGCGTTCGACTGGCTCACCCGCGGCCAGATCCTCAGCCTGCCGCTGATCGCGCTGGGCCTGGTGCTGCTGGCGATGTCGCGCCGCGCACCGGTACTGCAGCCGCAGCCGCTGGCGGTGGAGGGCAAGGCATGAAGGCCTACCTGGACCTGCTCTCGCACGTGCTGGAGCACGGGACGGAGAAGAGCGACCGCACCGGTACCGGCACCCGCAGCGTGTTCGGCTGGCAGATGCGCTTCGACCTCAACGAAGGTTTCCCGCTGGTCACCACCAAGAAACTGCACCTGCGCTCGATCATCCACGAGCTGCTGTGGTTCCTGAAAGGCGATACCAACATCGGCTACCTGAAGGACAACCAGGTAAGGATCTGGGACGAATGGGCCGACGGCAACGGTGATCTTGGCCCGGTGTACGGCAAGCAGTGGCGCAGCTGGGCCACCGCCGATGGTCGCGAGATCGACCAGATGCAGTGGCTGGTGGACGAGATCAGGCGCAACCCCGATTCGCGGCGGCTGGTGGTCAGCGCCTGGAACGTGGGCGAGCTCTCGCAGATGGCGCTGATGCCCTGCCACAACCTGTTCCAGTTCTACGTGGCCGATGGCAGGCTCAGTTGCCAGTTGTACCAGCGCAGCGGCGACATCTTCCTCGGCGTGCCGTTCAACATCGCCAGCTATGCGCTGCTGACCCACATGGTTGCGCAGGCCACCGGCCTGGGCGTGGGCGACTTCGTGCATACGCTGGGCGATGCGCACCTGTACTCCAACCATTTCGAGCAGGCCCGCGAGCAGCTGGCGCGCGAACCGCGCGCGCTGCCGAAGCTGTGGTTGAACCCGGACGTGACCGATCTGTTCGGCTTCCAGTTCGACGACATCCGCATCGACGGATACGATCCACATCCGGCGATCAAGGCGCCGGTGGCGGTATGAGTATCCGTCTGCTTTCCAAGGGGCTGTCGGCGTTGTGCGGCATGCTGCCGCTGGCCATGGTGCAGGCCGCCCCGACCGATGCGCTGTCGCTGGCCCGGCAGGTCAATGAGCAGATCGTGCACACGCACATGCGCGAGGAAGTGCATGCGTTCGCCGGGGCATTCAACGGCAGCACCATGATGCCCCCGGATGTCCCGGAAGGATGCCGCGCGCAGATGCGTGAGGCGGTAACGGGCATGTACACGGCGATGACCGACCACCTGAAGGCCGGTATTGAGGATTCGGCCTATCAGCGCACGCTCGAGCAGCAGCTTGCCAACGTCTATTCCAGCGACCAGTTGCAGGCGTTTCTGGCACGTCGTGCCAGCACCGATACCGCCGCGCTGTCGGCAGAGATCCTGTCAGGACCGGGCCTGAAGGATATCGAAGAGGCGCAGAAGCAGAAGATCCTTGGTGGCCTGGACGAGCAGTCCACGTCCAGCCCTGCGCTGGCTGCGGCGTTGCAGGCTGCCAGTGCAGCGAACGCTGCCTGCGAACGCCTGCAGATCGATGCCAACTGAGGAGGTCGCAGCATTGAAGCTTTCGATGATCGTGGCGCTGGATCGCAACCGTGGCATCGGCCAGGGCAATGCCATGCCCTGGCACCTGCCGGATGACTTCAAGCACTTCAAGGCGCTCACCCTGGGCAAGCCGATCCTGATGGGGCGCAGGACGGCCGAGTCGATCGGCCGCGTTCTGCCGGGGCGGACCAACCTGGTGCTGACCCGCAGCGGCCAGGTGCCGTTCGAGGGCATGCGCGCGGTGGGCTCGCTGGACGAAGCGAAGGCGATCGCTGAAGGCGAGGGTGCCGGTGAGCTGTGTGTCATCGGAGGCGGCGAGATCTTCCGCCAGCTGCTGGACCAGGCCAGTGACCTGTACCTGACCTGGGTCGATGCCGAAGTGCCGGCCGACACCCATTTCCCGCAGGTGGACCCGCAGCTGTGGCGGGAAACAAGCAGTGAGCCGCATCCGGCCGACGAACGCCACGCCTACGCGTTCCGCTTCGTGCATTACGTGCGCCGCTGATCGCCGCACCTGTAGAGCCGAGCCATGCTCGGCCTCGTTCCTCAAGGCTACAGGATCGTTTACGGCATCCGGTAATGCCCGATGATGGCGTGCTGGAACAGCAGGTTCTCTTCCCGGGTCCCGCGCGCGATGTTGTGCAGTACCAGCGGTGTCCCGTCGGCCAGCTGCCGGTCGGAGACGATGCCCACGTGCAGCAGGCCGTTGCCATTGAGCTTCCAGGCGACGATGTCGCCTGCCGCGTAATCGGCGGCGAGGGCCGTGATGGGCTGCTGCCAACCCTGCCGCTCGAACCAGCGCATCAGGTTCGGTACGCGGCGATGATCGATGTTGCGATCCGGCCGTGACAGGCCCCATATCGCGGGATAGGCGCCGAAACTGCTGCGCATGTCTTCATGCACGCGCGCCTGCAGATCCAGTCCCAGATCGCGCAGGGCGCGCACCACCACGTCGGTACACACACCGCGATCAATCGGGACGTCCCCGCCGGGATAGGCCAGCACCCGATAGGCCGGGTCGTAGCGGGTGGTGACGCCGATCTGTGCGCGCGCCGCGGTCACCAGCGGCGGCGAAGATGCCTGCGGTTGCGATGGTGCGTGGCCGGCGTTTTCGCCGCCGGAGGGAACCGGGGCCGGACCGGGCTGGCAGCCGCTGGCCAGGGCCAGCGTCAGCAGCAGCACCGTCCATGGTGCCCGACCGCGCGCGGTCATGCCTGCGGCGGTGTGCCGGTGCTGTTGCCGCCACCCGTACCGCCACCACCACCACCACCGCGCCGACGGCGGCGACGTGGGCCGCGGTTGCCCGGGTTGGCAGCGGTGTTTCCGCCGCCCTGTTCCTTGCCCTGTGCCGCAGCGGTAGACCGCTCGTGGGCCGGTCGCGCCGGCGGCCGGGCATTCGGAACCGGAGCAGGTACATCGCGGCCGGGCACCTGCACCACGCGCAGCTCATCGGTATCGAGCTGGATCGCGGTCAGCTTGCCGCCCCATACCGCGCCGGTATCGATCGCGTGCACGCCCTGGGTGATGGTCAGGCCCAGCGCCGACCAGTGGCCGCATACGACCTTCAGGTCGCGCTCGACCCGGCCGGGCACTTCAAACCACGGATACAGTCCCTGTTCCTGCGTGCCCGGCGTGCCCTTGTCCTCGATGCCGATGCGCCCGCGCGGAGTGCAGTAGCGCATGCGGGTGAGCACGTTGATGATCGCCCGCGAACGGTCGTAGCCGGACAGGTTCGGTGCCCAGCTTGGCTTGTCGCCATACATGTTGCGGAACAGCTTGCGGTAGCCCGCGCCGTGCAGTTGCACTTCGACTTCGGCCGCATGCTTTTCGGCCATCTGCGTGGTCCATTTCGGCGCAAGGCCGGCGTGCACCATCATCCAGCCCATCTCGCGGTCCACATGCACCAGCTTCTGCAGGCGCAGCCAGTCCAGAAGTTCGTCGCGGTCCTCGGCCTGCACGATGCGCAGCAGGTCCGGATTGACCTTGCGCTGCTCTTCCTCGGTGCGTGCACCGACCGCCAGCAGCGAAAGATCGTGATTGCCCAGCACGACCACGCTGTGCTCGCGCAGCGAATGCACCAGCCGCAGCGTTTCCAGGGATTGACCACCGCGGTTGACCAGATCGCCGCAGAACCACAGGGTGTCCTGCGCGGGGTCGAAGCGGAGCTTCTCCAGCAGTCGCTGGGTCACGTCATAGCAGCCCTGCAGGTCGCCGATCGCCCACACACTCATCGTCCGGCCTCCGTGTCAGTGCAGGGTACGTGGGATGGCCAGCACGAACGGTGCGACCGGCGCGGCGAATTCGGTGCCGTCATCGGCGACCATGTCGTAGTGGCCCTGCATGGTCCCGTGATCGGTCGCCAGCATGACACCGGACGTGTAGTGGAAGTCTTCACCGGGACGCAGCCGCGGCTGCTCACCGATCACGCCTTCGCCATCGACGTGCTCGACGCGGCCGTTGGCATCGGTGATGCGCCAGTGGCGCGCGACCAGCCGCGCGGCCACCCGGCCCTGGTTGTGGATGCGGATCGTATAGGCGAACGCATAGCGGCCGTCTTCCGGCACGGACTGGTCATCGAGGAATCGCGGTGCGACCTCGACGGAAATGGCGTAAACGTCAGCGTCTTCCATACCGGCAGTGTAATCAGGAGGCATTGGCCAAGGCGATGAATTCGGCCACGTCCAGCTGTTCGGCACGGGCATCGGGGCGCACGCCGGCAGCGGCGAACTGGTCGGCCGACACCACGTTGTTCAGTGCGTTGCGCAGGGTCTTGCGGCGCTGGCCGAAGGCGGCCTTGACCACTTCGGCGAAGCGGGCGTGGTCACGGATGCCGACCGTGGCCGGATCATGCGGCACCAGCCGCACCACGGCCGAATCGACCTTCGGCGGTGGCCGGAACGCACCCGGCGGCACCACGAACAGCGAGGTGACGGTGCAGTAGGCCTGCAGCATCACGCTGAGGCGGCCGTAGACCTTGCTGCCGGGGCCGGCTGCCATGCGGTCGACCACTTCCTTCTGCAGCATGAAGTGCATGTCGCGGACCACGGCGGCATGCTCGAGCGCATGGAACAGGATAGGCGAGGAGATGTTGTACGGCAGGTTGCCGACCAGACGGATCGGCTGTCCGGCCGCCAGTTCGGTGAAGTCCACGCGCAGCACGTCGCGGTGGACGATGGTCAGCTCGCCCAGCGGCTCGGCGGCGGCGGTCAGCGGCGCGATCAGGTCGCGGTCGAACTCGATCACCGTCAGTGCCGGATGCACGCGCAGCAGCGGCAGCGTGATCGCTCCCTGGCCGGGGCCGATTTCGACCAGGCGGTCACCGTCCTTGGGATTGACCGCCATCACGATCTTGTCGATGTAGTGGCGATCGGCCAGGAAATGCTGGCCAAGCTGCTTCTTGGCCGGGGCGGTGAACACCGGGCCGGAGGGGGAATGCGGGGAATTCATGCGCTCAGTGTACGTTGCCGCGCAAGCTGCGCACACAGCGTCGTTGCCGCCTGCAGGCTGGATGGATCGGCAATGCCGCGGCCGGCCAGGTCCAGCGCGGTACCGTGATCGACAGCGACGCGCGGGTAGGGCAGGCCCAGGGTCAGGTTCACGGCCTGCTCGAAGCCGGAGTACTTCAGCACCGGCAGGCCCTGGTCGTGGTACATGGCCAGGACCGTATCGAAACCTGCCAGCTTGCCTGGCAGGAACGCGGTGTCGGCCGGCAGCGGCCCGACCAGATCCATGCCTTCAGCGCGCAGGCGCTGCAGCAGCGGGATGACCAGATCCAGTTCCTCGCGGCCGAGGTGACCGTCTTCACCGGCGTGCGGGTTCAGGCCGAGCACGGCGATGCGCGGCGATGCCAGCCCGAACTCGCGGCGCAGCGCGGCGTGCACGGTGCGCAGGGTGTGCTCCAGGCCGGGCGCGGTGATCGCATCGGCGACCTCACGCAGCGGCAGGTGGGTGGTGGCCAGGGCCACGCGCACGATGTGATTGGCCAGCATCATCACCACCTTCACCCCGGCCTGGTCGGCCAGCAGTTCGGTGGTGCCGCTGTAGGCGATGCCGCCCTCATTGATGACCGCCTTGTGTACCGGGCCGGTGACCACGCCGTGCAGTTCGCCCGACAGGCAGGCCTGGCCGGCGCCGAGCAGGGCGCCGATGACCGCGCCGGCATTGGCCGGATCGGCTTGGCCGAAGCGGCTCGGGACGGCATTGGCCACGACGCGCAGACGCAGGTCGCCCGGGAAGCGGGCTTCCGCTTCCTCGGGCAGCAGTTGCAGGGGCAGGTCCAGCGCGGCGGCGGCTGCGCGCAGGGTATCCGGGTCGGCGAAAGCCAGCAGCCGGCAATCATCGCGCGGCTGCTGGATCAGGCGGATGCACAGCTCCGGGCCGATCCCGGCGGGCTCGCCCGGTACCAGAGCGAGCTCGGGGCGCATCGGTCAGGACTGCGGCGGCGTCGCGGTGTTTTCCGCGCGGTCACCGCTGCGGAAGCTGACGTAGGCTTCGCCACGCAGCTCCTGCAGGAAACGGTTGTATTCGTCTTCCAGCTTGCGGCGGCCGATGGTTTCGCGGACCTGCGCACGCTGGTTGTCGTTGGTCACGTCGGTCTGGCGGGTCGCCACGCGCTGCACGATGTGCCAACCGGCGTCGGTGCGGAACGGCTGGCTGACACCGCCGTCCTGCACGCTCTGGACCTGCTGGCCGAAGGCCGGACCGAACGCATCGGCCGGGAACCAGCCCAGATCGCCGCCCTGGCCCTTGCTGTTGTTGTCCTCGGACGACTCCCTGGCCACCGTCTGGAAGTCGGCGCCGCCGGCAATGCGGGCACGCAGGGTGTCGATCTTGGCCTTGGCGGCCGCATCGGTCTGGTTGTCGTCCACGCGCACCAGGATGTGGCGGCCGTGGAACTCGGTGACGGTATGGGTGCCGGCGGCGGCGCTGGAATCGCGCACTTCCACCAGCTTCAGCAGCTGGAAGCCGCTCGGACCACGGATCGGGCCAACCACGTCACCGGCATTCATCTTTTCCATCAGCTGCGCGAACGCGGCCGGGATCTCGTCCATGCTGCGCCAGCCCAGGTCGCCGCCTTCCAGTGCATTGGGGCTGTCCGAGTAACGTACGGCGGCGGCATTGAAGTCCAGCTCACCCTTGTCCAGCAGGGCCTTCACGCCGTCGGCCTTCTTCTGGCCGGTGGCGATCTGCTCGGCATTGGCGCCGTCGGGCAGGGCGATCAGGATGTGCGCCAGGTGGTACTGGTTGCCGGCGGTGGCCTGCTGCTTCAGCGCGGCATCGACTTCGCCCTCGCTGACGCTGATGCGGCTCTGCGCGAAGCTCTGGCGCAGGCGCTGCACGGTGATCTCGTCACGCACCGAGGCGCGGAAGTCGTTGAAATCGATGCCGTCACTTGCCAGGCGCTGGCGCAGCGCGTCCAGATTGGAACCATTCTGCTGGGCGATGGCATTCATCGCCTGGTTCAGCTCCTGGTCGCTGACGCGGATGCCGCTGCCCTGCGCACGGGCCACCTGCAGCTTGACCAGCACCAGGCGCTCGAGCACCTGCCGGCTGAGTACGTCATCCGGCGGCAGCTGGGCCTCGCGGCCGGCGTACTGCGCCTTGATGTTGGCGATGGCGCGCTGGAGTTCGCTCTGCAGGATCACGTCCTCATCGACGACAGCGGCGATGCGGTCCAGCGGCTGCGCCTCCTGGGCAAGTACCTGCAGGGGGGCGGACACGCTGGACACCGCCAGCAGCGAGGCGAGAAGAACGGGAAAGCGCTTGGTCATGGGATCAGATTCGGATCGTAGTCGTCCCGGGTCGTCCCGGTATTGCTGGGGGGCACGAGATAGAGGTCGTCGCGGTTGTAGCCGAGGATAGCACGGCGCAGGGTGCGGTCCGTGTCCTGGCCCAGGGAGCTGAGGCCCTTCAGCACGAACTCCAGCTGGATGGAATTGTTCAGCTCGCCCTCGCGGTTGCGCACGTAGCGGCGGGCCACCGCGCGCACGGCCAGACAGCAGCTGTCCCACTGGACGCCACCGATGATTTCCAGCGGCTTCTTGTCTTCCAGCGAGTAGTAGTAGCGGCCGACCAGGCTCCAGCGGGGGTTCAGCGGGTACAGGAACGACAGGTCGGCCTGCTTCAGCAGGTCGGTGCCGTCCGGGTTGATGCGGTGGCGGTAGGTCAGGTTGACCACGCCATCGTTGGGCATCAGGTAACGGGCGCGGAAGCTGGCCAGGTCCTCACGCTTGTATTTGGGGTCCCACTGGTAGGTCGCGCTGAGGGTCCAGCGGTCGTTGACCATGTAGTTGGCATCGGCGATCCAGGCCGACTTGCCCTTTTCCACCGGCGGGCCACCCGGCACGGCGGTCACCCGCGATTCGTCGAAGTACTGGATCTGGCCGATGGCCGCCGAGAACCGCTCGCGGCCGGTGGTCTGGTCGATGAAGCGGGTGCCCAGCGCCATGGTCAGCTGGTTGGCGTCGTTCTGGCGGTCGGCGCCGGTATAGCGCGAGTCGCGGAACAGCTGGCCCCAGCTGAAGGTGAAGTCGCGGGTATCGAAGATCGGCAGCTCGTCCTGGTTGCGGTAGGGCGTGCGCAGGTAGAACAGGCGCGGTTCCAGGGTGTGCAGGAACGAGCGGCCGCCGATGGTGGTCTCGCGGTCGAAGAACAGGCCGGCATCGATGCTGCCGATCGGCAGGCTGCGGCTGGGCGAGGTGTTGCCGCGCAGCTGCTCGGGGGTAGCGGTGGCCGGATCAACGCCCTGCGAAACCAGCACGTTGCGGCGGATGCTGTCGGCCAGCTGCCGGTCCAGGTCGTAGGCGGTGTAGCGGTAGGCCAGGGTCGGGGTCACGTACCAGGCCGCACCGCTGAACGGCAGCGACACATAGGGTTTCAGGTCCAGGCGTGCGCCGCCGTACATCCGCTGGGTCTGGCCGGTACGGGTGTACTCAAGGTCCGGTCCGGCCTCGGGGCCGTACTTGAAGTTGATGTCTTCATGGGTAAAGCGCACGGCTTCGGCGTACACGCCGGTTTCCAGCCACGACAGGACCGGCTTGTCCCAGTTGAAGTACAGGCGCGGCTGGCGGTTGTAGGCCAGCGCGCTCTCGTTGAGCGTGTAGTCGGTCAGCTGCCAGCGGTCGGCCATGATTCCGGCCGTCCAGTTCTGGCCGGTGCCGTACAGGCCAACGGTGCTCTGCAGGTTCGAGGCGGTCACGCCCACCAGGCGGTTGGCGAAGTCCTCGACGTAGCGCTCGTCGCTGACCCAGGCCAGGTTGGCACGTGCCTGCCAGTGGCTGTCCACGTTGTGGTAGCCGCTGAACATGACACGGCCGCGATCGCGGTCGCGCAGCTTGTCGTTGGGGATGTAGGCGGTCAGCAGTTCGCCGCGGCCGCCGTTGTAGAGGTAGCGGAACTCGTTGTCGAGCATCAGGCCGCGCCGGCTCATGTAGCGTGGCATCAGCGTGTCGTCGTAGTTCGGTGCCAGGTTCAGGTAGATCGGCTGGGTGTAGTCGAACCCGTTGCGCCCGGACATGCCCAGCTGCGGGAACAGCAGGCCGGTCTTGCGCCGGTCGTCGATCGGGAACTTGAAGTACGGTGCCCACAGCACCGGCACCTTGCCGATGCGCAGCACGGCATTGCGCGCCGTGCCGAAGCCCTCGTCGTTGTCCACTTCGATCTGCGGCGCCGACAGCTTCCACACCGGCTGCGACGGGTCGCAGGTGGTGTAGGTGGAGCGGTGCATCTGCCCGACCGCGCCCTGCAGGTCGACCGATTCGGCGTCGCCGTTGCCACGGCGGGACACCAGCTGGTACTGGATGTCGGTGATCTTGTGGGTGTCGCTTTCCTGGTTGCCCTCGGCGCGCTTGGCGACCATCCGGATCGACGCGTCCTGGTAGCGGACATTGCCATCGGCGATGTAGTTGCCGGACTCGGTGTCGAAGCTGAGCTTGTCGGTGCCGACGAACTGGTCGCCGCGACGCAGGGCGACGTTGCCCTCGTACTGCGGCACCGTGGTGGTACCCAGCAGCTGATCGCCCTCGATATCGGTCGGCTGCTGCTCGCGCGCGGCGCTGGCGGCGGCCTTGTCCTGGCCCGGAACCGGGGTCGGGGCGTCGGTGAACGCGGGAATGACGTCGGTTGCCGGGCACAGGCCCCAGTTGAGCGGCTTATCATCGGCCATCGCCGGCAGGCAGACGGCGATGCTCAGAGGCAGGGGAAGCAGGCGGAGGGCTCGGCGCACGCGGTTCGGATTCGGGCGAAAACGGACGGTAGCTTGCCCCATCCCTTGCATAGGGGCAATGAAGGCGGCCCGGTCGCACCGGTTCGGGTTCATCCAGCCGGGGGGGACGCCGCCGGCGACATCAGGGCCTGCACGTGGGCCACGCTGCATTCGGCCAGGGCCTGCAGGTCGTAGCCGCCCTCCAGCATCGACACCACCCGGCCGGCCGCATGGCGACGCGCCAGCGCATGCAGTTCGCGGGTGATCCAGGCGAAATCCTCGGTCTCCAGCATCAGATCCGCCTGCGGGTCGCGCAGATGGGCGTCGAAGCCTGCCGAGATCAGCATCAGCTGCGGGCGGAAGTCGTCGATGGCCGGCAGCATCTCGTCGGCCCAGACATTGCGGAAGCGGAATCCGCCACTGCCCGGCGGCAGCAGGATGTTCATCAGATTGCCCGCGCCACGGTCACGGCGCAGGCCGGAGTTGGGGAACAGGCCGGCCTGGTGGGTGCTGTAATACGACACCCGTGCGTCGTGCTGGAAGATGTCCTGGGTGCCGTTGCCATGGTGGACGTCGAAGTCGACCACCGCGATCCGCTCCAGCCCGTGGCGGTCGCGCGCGTAGGCTGCGGCGATGGCGATGTTGTTGAGCAGGCAGAAGCCCATGGCCGTGCTGCTGGTGGCATGGTGACCCGGCGGGCGCACCGCGCAGAACGCCAGCGGGTCCGCGCCCAGCATCACCGCATCCACCGCGGCCACACCGGCACCGGCAGCATGCACCGCCGCGCTGGCCGAGCCGGGCGAGGTCCAGGTGTCCATGTCCAGCTGGCGCAGGGTCACGGTCTGCGGTTGCAGCACGAAGTCGAGCAGGGCGCTGTCGTGGACCCGGCTCAACTCGCCGAACTTGGCGGGTGGGGCCTCGCGCCAGTCCAGCTGGCCGGGGAATGCGCCGCGCAGGGCGTCGAGCACGCCCTGCAGCCGTTGCGGGCATTCGGGATGGCCCGGACCGGGATCGTGCAGCAGGCAGGACGGATGGGTGAAGACCAGCATCGTACGGACTCAGCCCTGCCGGTGCTGGGGCTGCCAGAGCGCCTCGCCCTGCCCATCGGCGCGGGCCAGCACCCGGGCCAGCACGAACAGCAGGTCCGACAGCCGGTTGAGATACTGCAGCGCTTCGCTGCGCACGTTCTCATGGCGGGACAGCGTCACCGTCTCGCGCTCGGCGCGGCGGACAATCGTTCGTGCCAGGTGGCAGCGTGCGGCGGCTTCGCCACCGGCGGGCAGGATGAACTCCTTCAGCATCGGCAGCGTGGCGTTGTAGTGGTCCAGCTGCTGTTCCAGTGCCGAGACATCGGCGGCATGGATCGCGGCATGGCCGGGGATGCACAGCTCGGCGCCCAGGTCGAACAGCTGGTGCTGCAGATGGACCACCAGCGCGCGCACGTCGTCCGGAAGCGGTGTGGCCAGCAGCAGGCCCAGCGCCGCGTTGGCTTCGTCGACGGTGCCGTAGGAGGCGACGCGGGCATCGTCCTTGGCTACGCGCTGGCCATCGCCCAGTCCGGTGCTGCCGTCGTCACCGGTGCGGGTGTAGATGCGCGAGAGGCGATGGCCCATGGCGCAGCTCAGTGCCGGATGTCGCGACGGGCCTGCTGGAGCTTGAGCACCTGCTCCACGGCCAGTTGCAGGGCGGCGGCCAGCGCCACGTAGATCGCCGTGGTCCGCAGGTAGGGGCCGAACCACTGTGCGTAGTTCTGCGCCCAGCCCGCCAGCGTCGGCTCGGCAACGTTGCGGGTGGTCCAGTAGAAGCCCCCCTGCGCAAGCAGGTGGCACAGCGCCACCGAGGCCACCAGCAGGAGCGCACCCTTGGCCAGCACCGGCCAGCGCGCGCCGCGGTAGTTGTGGCCCAGCAGCATGCCGCCGGCCCACAGCGAGAAGTACGCCGGCAGCAGCAGCCAGTAGCCGGGCGACACACAGTAGTGCTGCCAGAAATCCAGCCCCGCGCTGCGGATCACGATCCAGTCGACCAGCACCGCAAACAGCATCAGCAGCGGAAAGGCCCAGCGCGTCCAGCGCGCCAGGTAGAAACCGCCGATGAAGAACACCGCCCAGGAGGCATCGGGGATCGCCGCGAAGTGGTTGACCCGGGTCGCCGCCAGCAACAGCACGAGCACGGACAGGACGAAGGCACGATTGGCGGTGTCGGACATGGCGGCGGGCCCGGAGCGGATTCAGCTTTCATTCTAGCCCGCCGCGCGGGTTGGCGCAGGCAGCGTCGCGTTCGGTGTACAGCCGGGGCGAGCGCGTATCATGAACGCCATGAGTGAACGACATGACGTGCTGATCGTCGGCGGCGGACTGGTGGGTGCCAGCCTCGCCATCGCCCTGGACCGCCTGGGCCGCGACGTGGGCCTGATCGAGGCCAGCCCTGCCGGTGGACTGCCGGCGGTGTTCGACCAGCGCAACCTCAGTTTCGCCGCCGCCACCGTCAACGCGCTGACCGCGCTGGGGGTGATGCAGAAGCTGGCGATGGCGCCGGGGCCGATCCGTCGCATCCATGTCAGCCGCGCCGGTGACTTTGGCCGGGTGCAGCTCGATGCGGCCGATTACAACCGGCCGTGGTTCGGCCAGGTGGTGGTCGCACGTGACTTCGGTCATGCGCTTGAGGCACGCCTGCAGGAACTGCCGCGGCTGCGGCGTTACCGGCCGATGCGTTTCCTCGGCCTGGGCGGGGTGGTGGAGGGCTGTCGCCAGGTGCATGTGGCCGACGACGCCGGCGAGCGCACGCTGCTGGCACGGCTGGTGGTCGGTGCCGATGGCACGGCCAGTGCGGTGCGGGAGGCGCTGGGCATCGAGGTCGACCGCCACGATTTCCAGCAGACCCTGTTCGTGGCCCGCGTGCGCAGCCAGCGCGCGCCCGACGGCACGGCCTGGGAGCGCTTCACCGATACCGGCCCGACGGCCCTGCTGCCGCGTGGCGATCGCCATTTCGGCACGGTGCACGGGGTGGCGCGCGAAGACGCCGACGCGGTGACGGCGCTGGACGATGCAGCGTGGCTGCAGCGCCTGCAGCATGCCATCGGCTGGCGTGCCGGGCGTCTGCTGGAGTCGGGTCCGCGCAGTGCCTACCCGCTGATCCAGGTGCTGGCGCGTGCCCTGGCAGGCGAGCGCGCGGTGCTGCTCGGCAATGCCGCACAGACCATCCATCCGTTGGGCGCGCAAGGCTTCAACCTGGGCCTGCGCGATGCGCTGACCCTGGCCGAACTGCTGGAAGACGATGCAGGCGATGCCGGCAGTGATGCGCTGCTGCGTGCGTATGTGGCCCGTCGGGAAGAGGATCGCCAGCAGACGGTGGCGTTCTCCGGAGGACTGGCGCGCCTGACCAGCAATCCTGCGCCGTTGATGCGCCCGTTGCGCAGTCTCGGCCTGGTGGCCGCGCAGCGCGGTTCGGTGCAGTCGATGCTGGTCGGCGGGGCGATGGGTTTCCGTGGCGTCGTGCCGCGACTGTGCCGCGGAGAAGCCGCATGAACCGCCGCGCGCGCCTGGACGTGGTCATCGTGGGAGGCGGCGTGGTCGGTGCCGCGTGTGCACTGGCGCTGGCCGATGCGGGGCTGGCCGTCGCCCTGGTGGAGGGCCGTGAGCCCGCGCCCTGGCAGGCATCGCAGCCGGACCTGCGCGTGTTCGCCTTCGCGGCCGACAACGTGCAGCTGCTGGACCGTCTCGGCGTGTGGCCTGCGATCGTACAGGCGCGGGCCTGGCCGTATCGCCGCATGCAGGTATGGGATGCCGCGGGAGGCGAGGACCTGCTGTTCGACGCCGACCGCCTGGGGCGTCGCGAGCTGGGCTTCATCGTCGAGAACGGGCTGTTGCAGGATCGCCTGTGGGCGGCACTGCCGGCGGCCGGGGTGCAGCTGCATTGCCCGGCACGGGTGGAGGCGCTGGAGCAGGACGAGGAGGGGGTGCGACTGCGCCTGGATGACGGACGCAGGCTGGAAGCGGCCCTCGCCGTGGCCGCCGATGGTGCCGAGTCGACGCTGCGCGAGCTGGCGGGCATCGACGTGGTGCGCCACGACTATCACCAACGTGGCGTGGTGGCCTACGTCGACAGCGAGCTGCCCAACCAGGCTACGGCCTGGCAGCGTTTCCTGCCGACCGGTCCGCTGGCGCTGCTGCCGGTGGCCGAGCGCCGCAGCTCGATCGTGTGGACCTTGCCTGACGAAGAGGCGGTGCGCGTGCTGGCGCTGGAGGAGGAGGCATTCAATCGCGAACTGACCCGCGCCTTCGCCGCACGGCTGGGCGAACTGCGCCTGGTGTCGCCGCGCGCCGCGTTCCCGCTGCGCCGCCAGCTGGCCCGCCACTATGTGGCCGGCCGCGTGCTCGCACTCGGCGACGCCGCGCATGTGGTGCATCCCCTGGCCGGGCAGGGCGTGAACCTGGGGCTGCGGGATGTCGCTGCCCTGCGGCAATGGCTGGCGCCGTCAGCCGAGCGCCGTGGCCAGCCGCGCCTGTCGCCGCAGCGCCTGCAGCGCTGGGCCCGCGAGCGGCGCAGCGACAACCAGGTGGCCGCCTACAGTTTCGATGCGATCAACCGCCTCTTCTCCAACGACGAGATGCACCTGGCCCTGGCCCGTGGCCGCGCGCTGGGCTGCGTCGGCAAGTGGCCGCCACTGGTTCAGGCGTTCTGGAAGCGCGCCGCCGGCGTGTGACGACCCCGTTTGGCGGTTGATCCGCCGGTAGCGCCGGGCTATGCCCGGCGGGATCCGTGAACCGGATCAATCAATCAGCCAGCCGGCCAGGTCGGCACGATCCAGCTTGCCGCGGCGCTTGCTGTCCAGCGCGGTGAACTCATCGGCCAGTGCAGGATTGGCCTGGGCCTCCGCACGGCTGATGAAGCCATCACCGTCGGTATCCAGCGCGGCAAAGTGGATGCGGTACTGGCCGGTCACGCTGCTGGGTTCAACCGAGCGCACCGTGACCTGGGCCTCCCCTGCGGGCATCGGAATATCGACGCTGCCGGTGACCCGTCCGGCATTCAAGGGCTGCTGGCGGATGGCTCCGCCGGTCGGACCCAGCGGTTGGCTCTGCGCGGGTGTGGGCGGCAGCTGCTGCGCCAGCACGGGGGACGTGGCCAGCAGGGCAGCCAGCAGCACGGGCAAACGCGGACGGTACATGACGGACTCCTGGCAGGCGTTGACGGAAGCGTACCCGCGGCATCCTGTGCGGGCGATGACCCTGCCGCGCATCACCGCATCGGCGACGCCAGCACAGTGATCTCTTCGCGGTCGTGATAGAGCTGCTTGGCACGCACTTCCAGCGAGGTGCCTGCCTGCTCCTGGAACAGGTCCAGGCACAGCCGGGTCTCGTCCCAGCGCTTCTTCATCGGCAGTTTCAGATTGAAGATGGCATGCCTGCACCAGCCTTCGCGGAACCAGGTGGCCATGCGTTCGGCAACGCGACGCGGTTGCTCGACCATGTCGCACACCATCCAGTCCAGCGGCTGCTCCGGGTGCCAATGGAAGCCATCCGCGCGCAGGTGCTCGACCAGGCCGGTATCCAGTACGTGCTGGCGCAGGGGGCCGTTGTCGATGCTCAGCACCTGCATGTGCTGGCGGGTCAACACCCAGGTCCAGCCGCCCGGTGCCGCCCCCAGGTCGGCCGCGCGCATGCCGGGTTTCACCAGTGCCTCGCGTTCTTCCGGCGCCAGCAGCGTCAGCAGGGCTTCGTCCAGCTTCAGCGCCGAACGCGAGGGGGCCTCCGGCAGCAGTTTCAGGCGCGGAATGCCCAGTGCCCACGGTGCGCTGTCGGCGGGGTCGGCCACGCAGATGAAGGCGTGGGTGCCGTCGACGAACACCACGTGCAGGCGTGGCAGCCGTGCATTGGGCTTGTCGCTGAGCTTGCCGGCCTTGCGCAGCGCCGGGCGCAACGCGTTGCCGAACGCACGGGCGAGCCCGGACAGTGGCTTGCCGGCATCCGAATCCGGATGTTCGACCCACAGATCACCAAAGCGTGGCGCATCGGCCAGCACCTCCAGCATCGGCGTGATGCGATCGGCCGGATCCAGCTGCGGCAGTTCAGCCAGCACCACCAGCTTCTGCCGCGCGAAGATCAGGCCGCGCCACGGCAACCGCGGTGCCAACGCGGCCGCTTCGTCGCACATGAACAACACATAGCCGTCATTGCGCTGGGTACGTGCGTAGCCGGCGAAGCCTGCCTCACCGGCGCGGAACTGCAGTTCGCCGGCCAGCTCCGGCTCGAAGCCCTGCCGGCACAGGCACAGCAGGCCGATGCCGGTTTCAGTAACGGGCGCCATCGCTTTCCCCATAGGCGCGCAGCACGCTGCGTGCGGCGTCGCGGTTCAGGCCCTGCACCACCTCGATGCCACGCTTGTTGAGCTCGCCCACCCAGTCGGCCGGCAGCGGGCCTTCGTCGAACGGGGTCAGTTCCTCTACATCGGCGGCACTGGCGCCGATCAGCAGGCGGTCGATGCCGGCCCACACCGTAGCGCCGTAACACTGGCAGCACGGCTGCGAGCTGGTGGCCAGGGTGACCGGCGACAGCACGGCATTCAGGCGCGGCGTCTGCAGGCGCTGCTGGGCCAGCATGTAGGCCATGTTCTCGGCATGTGCCAACGAGGTGGCATGCGGCATCACCCGGTTCACGCCGGCGGCGATCACCTTGTCGTCCGGACCGAACACCACGGCGCCGAACGGGCCGCCGCTGGCGTGCTCGACGTTCTGTCGCGACAGCTCGATGGCCAGCGCGACCTTGGCCTCATCGCCCGGATATCGACGATCCAGGTCGATCTGGTCGTGGATCCAGGCGGGAAGGGTCAGGTGGACTTGCGCATACAGCATCGCGGGGGTGCCTCGTGTGGGGGATCAGGAAAGGACGGCGCGCAGTGTAGCCCGCCCCTGCCTGTATCGGGTGTGGGCGAGGGTCAGCCCGGCCTGTGGCCAGCTCGCGGCACAGGCGCGCAGCGGGTGCAGAACGGGGGCGAAAGCGTGGCCGTTGACCCTGCAATCGGCTCGCACGGGCGATCGGCATTGCGTAGCGCAAACAGGCGAATGGCCAGGAATGAGCGCGCCTTCAGCAGCTCGTCGAAGGCTTCGATGCTTCGGGTGAACAGGTAGCACGGGCACGAGCTGTCGTCGACATCGCTGCGGATGGATGCATCCACCCGCAGCGCGTTTGTGCGCCAACGGCTCCAGCACCATGGTGCGCTTGGTGTTCAGAAACACGCATAGGGCCGGTCTGGCCCGAACTAGTCAAGGTAGCTCGTTCCGGGAGTCGCTTTGTCCTGTATGACGAGCTTTACCTTCAGCTCCCAGCCTTCAACGCACTCCCTCCTGCCGCTGAACAGATAAAGAACTTCGCCTGCCGAAGCGTATTTCCTCATTATCGCGTTGTCTTCCAGATAGATCTGGCTGACAAAGACCATGGGGACATCATCGATGAAGCGCCAACTGGGTTCTCGCAGCCATCGAGGAGCTTCGTCCATTGAGAGAAAATGGGTGGCGATTGTTTCGACCATCCACTCCCGGGTCGGCGCGGGGACGGAGTCGATCCACTTTATGTCCGGCCTTGGATGAGGCGTCGAGAGATACTCGCCATAGATCTTCAGCATGAAGGGCTCGGACTCGTTCCCTTGTATGCCGACGCTCTTTTCCCGTTCAGCGATCCCGGAGAACGCCGCGCAGAAGATCATGAAATCCCGATCCATCTTCATGAGTGATTCCTATCAACCAAACTTCACACTGTCCTCGCTCACCTCATTGAGGAAGGCAGCGCTGAGGAAGTGGCCGGGGAAGACGTCGAGCATCGCCAGCGGGAAGACCATGATGGCTTAGCCTACGAGACCAGCCCGGCCAACTCCATCGCCGAAAGAAACTTCAGCAGCGGGTGCTGCGTCAGAAACCAGAGCAGGGCGGACAGGGCGGTGACCATCGTCGTGGGCGTGCGGGCGCCGTG
Source organism: Stenotrophomonas sp. B2 (assembly GCF_014947095.1). Classification (NCBI taxonomy): domain Bacteria; kingdom Pseudomonadati; phylum Pseudomonadota; class Gammaproteobacteria; order Lysobacterales; family Lysobacteraceae; genus Stenotrophomonas; species Stenotrophomonas sp. B2. The sequence continues at coordinate 217,020 of NZ_JADCQA010000006.1, forward strand.
CGGGCGCCCGCGCGGGTCCTCAGGCCGACCAGGTATCGCGCAGCGTCACGCTGCGGTTGAACACCGGCTTGGCTTCGGTGTGGTCGCGGCGGTCGGCAACGAAGTAGCCGGTGCGTTCGAACTGGAACGACTGCTCCGGCGCGGCGCTGGCCGCGGCCGGCTCGACATAGCCGGTGACGGTGCGGCGCGATTCCGGATTGAGGTAGTCGCGGTAGGTCCTGCCTTCCGAGTCGTCGTCCGGGTTCGGCACCGAGAACAGTCGGTCGTACAGGCGGATCTCGGCCGGAACGCCGTGCACGGCGCTGACCCAGTGAATGGTGCCCTTGACCTTGCGGTTGGCCCCTTCCATGCCGGGGCGCGATTCCGGATCCAGCCAGCCGCGCAGCTCGGTGATGGTGCCGTCGGCATCCTTGATCACCTCATCGCAGCGGATGATGCCGGCACCACGCAGGCGCACTTCGCCGCCCGGCACCAGGCGCTTCCAGCCCTTCGGCGGTACTTCGGCGAAGTCCTCGCGGTCGATCCAGACCTCGCGCGCGAACGGCACCTGACGGCTGCCGAAGCTCTCGTCCTTCGGATGGTTGCTGAAGGTGAGCTGTTCTTCATGGCCTTCGGGCAGGTTGGTCAATACCAGCTTGAGCGGGTCGACCACGGCCATGCGGCGCGGTGCGGCGCCATCGAGGTCTTCGCGCAGCGCGCCTTCCAGCACGCTGAAGTCGATCAGCGAGTTCTGCTTGCTGATGCCCACGCGTTCGGCGAACAGGCGCATTGCCGCCGGGGTGTAGCCGCGGCGACGCAGTCCCTGCAGGGTCGGCATGCGCGGGTCCTCCCAGCCGTCCACCAGCTGCTCGGTGACCAGCGCCATCAGCTTGCGCTTGCTCATCACCGTGTAGTTGATGTTCAGGCGCGAGAATTCGATCTGGCGCGGCTTGGCGGCTTCGCGCGGCAGGCCGGCATCGACCAGCGGCTGGGTCAGTGCGTCGTCATGGGCGAAATCGACGTTGTCCACGCACCAGTCGTAGAGCGGGCGATGGTCCTCGAATTCCAGGGTGCACAGCGAGTGGGTGATGCCCTCGATCGAATCGCCCAGTGCATGCGCGAAGTCGTACATCGGGTAGATCGGCCACGCGTTGCCCGTGTTCTGGTGCTCGACATGCTTGATGCGGTACAGCGCCGGATCGCGCAGGTTGATGTTGCCGCTGGCCATGTCGATCTTCGCGCGCAGGGTGCGCGCACCGTCCGGGAATTCACCGGCACGCATGCGGCGGAACAGGTCGAGGTTCTCCTCGACACTGCGGTCGCGCCACGGCGAGGGACGGCCCGGCTCGGTCAGGGTGCCACGGTAGGCACGCACTTCCTCGGCCGACAGGTCACACACATAGGCCTTGCCCTGCTCGATCAGCTTCTCGGCGGCGAGATAGTAGGCCTGGAAGTAATCGGAGGCGTGGCGCAGTTCGTTCCACTCGAACCCCAGCCAACGGACATCATCCTGGATGGCGGCCACGTACTCCGGGTCTTCCTTGGCCGGATTGGTGTCGTCGAAGCGCAGGTTGCATACGCCGCTGAACTCGCCGGCAATGCCGAAGTTCAGGCAGATCGACTTGGCATGGCCGATGTGCAGGTAACCGTTCGGCTCCGGCGGAAACCGGGTCTTGATCGCCTGGTGCTTTCCGCTGGCCAGGTCCTCGCGCACGATCTGGCGGATGAAATCGCGCTTTTCGTGGCTGTCGGCGGGGGTCTCGGGGCTGGCGGGGGTGTGCTCGGACATGAGGCTGGGCGAAAAAGGGCAGAAAGACCAACAGTCTAGCGCGTAAGGGGAAGGGCTGCCGGGGTTGCACCCGCGCTACCGGGCGCAGGGGGGGCCAGGGGTAGCGCCGGGCCATGCCCGGCGAGCGCAGCGGCGGCATTCAGCCCCCGGGCGTATGCTGGAGGCCTCTCCCGTGGAGCCGCCCCATGCACATCGTGTACAAGGCCGACAATCTGTTCGACGCCCACCTGGTGAAGCACGCATTGGAAGATGCCGGCATTCCTGCCTTCGTGTTCGGCGAGCAGCTGCTGGGGGGCATGGGCGAGCTGCCGCTGTTTGGTGTACTGAGGGTCGGCATCCCCGACGCCGCGCGGGCCGAGGCTGAAGGCATCGTTGCCGGCCTGGACTTGGGCCACGCCGCCGACGCCCCCATTTCCGATGCAGACGACATTGCCGGCCTTCCGGCGTAGGAGCGCATCATGTTGGGAATCGGACAGGGCATCCTGGGCATCGGCGCCTTCAAGCAGCGCCTGCCGCGCCCGGAAGAGGCGCTGCCAGGGCGTGATCAGCCACTGCCGCTGCACAGCAACCAGCACTTCGTGAACAGTCACCCGCTGAAGGACCGCTTTGCCGGCCTGCAGCAGATCCGTTTCGCGCTTGGCTGCTTCTGGGGAGCCGAGCGCAAATTCTGGTCGGAGCCGGGCGTGTACAGCACGTCGGTCGGCTATGCCGGCGGCGTCACGCCGAATCCCACCTATGAAGAAGTCTGCTCCGGCCTGACCGGCCACACCGAAGTGGTGCAGGTGGTGTTCGATCCGAAGGTGGTGAGCCTGGAACGGCTGCTGCAGCTGTTCTGGGAAAGCCACGACCCGACCCAGGGCATGCGCCAGGGCAACGACACCGGCACCCAGTACCGTTCGGCGATCCATGCCACCGACGAAACGCAGTACGCCGCTGCGCTGGCCAGCCGCGAGGCCTACCAGGCGCAGCTGGACGCGGCCGGCTATGGCCCGATCACCACTGAGATCGTGTTCCCGGCGCCGGAGTACTACTACGCCGAGGACTATCACCAGCAGTACCTGGCGAAGAACCCGAACGGTTACTGCGGCATCGGCGGCACCGGGGTGAGCTGCCCGATCGGGCTGGATGTGGAGGCGCCGCGCTGACGCGCGGTGGTCCGCCTGCGGCGGGCAGAAGCGGAAAGCAACTGCCGAAGCAAAAGCCAGAGCCAAAGCCAAAGCGGCTCTGGGTTGTTGTGAGTTGGGCGGGACGGGTACAGATGGCGGGACACGCCGTAAACCCGTCCTTGGGGGCTCGGCCACGGCATCCATGCCGTGGACGGTCCCGCCATCTGTACCCGTCCCGCCTCCGATCATTTCCCGGTGACGGTGGGCAAGAGCGTTGGTTACTGACGAACTGAAGGAAAACAAAAAGGACGCGGCCTTCGCCGCGTCCTTTTTGTTTGATCCTGCGGTGTCTTTTGTAGAGCGGAGCCATGCTCCGCTCCGAGCAAGCGAAGCGCGCGACCCGCTGTTGCTCTTCCTTCTTCCTTCCGTGGCGGGCAGCCACAGGAAACTGTCAGAGGGCGGGGGGGGGGGGGGGGGGGGGGGGGGGGGGGGGGGGGGGGGGGGGGGGGCGCGCACCACCGCCCCCGGAAAGGCG
>NZ_JADCQA010000006.1:220438-313879 GCF_014947095.1 Stenotrophomonas sp. B2
GTCGGGTTCGCGGGAGTGTCCGCGGCATGGATGCCGCGGCCAAGCCTCCAGGGACGGATTCACGGCGTCTCCCGCGAACCCGACCCGCCCGACCCAGCGCGGCGGTTGCTTCATGCCTTTCGCGACCAAGCCCCCGCCACGAGGGGCTCAGCCGTTGGCTGGAACCCTTACAGCGCCGCGCGGATCCGCTCGCGCAGCGCTTCCAGATCCTTGGCGAACGCCTCGATACCGGTCGCCAGCTTCTCGGTCGCCATCGGATCGGCAGCCAGATCCGCCGCAAACGTCGCCGCATCGATCGGGGTCACCGCCACGCCGTTACCCTCACCGGGCACCAGCTTGCGCGGCAGCTCCCCGTGATCGGCGTCCAGCTTCTCCAGCAGATCCGGCGAAATGGTCAGGCGGTCGCAGCCGGCCAGCGCCTCGATCTGTGCGGTGGAACGGAACGAGGCGCCCATCACCACGGTCGGCGAACCACGGCGCTTGAACTCCGCATACACGCTGCGCACGAACTTCACGCCCGGGTCCTCATCGATGTTGGCCGGGGTCTGGCCGTTGGCCACGTACCAGTCAAGGATGCGGCCGACGAACGGCGAGATCAGGAACGCGCCCGCTTCGCTGCAGGCCAGCGCCTGGGTCGGGTTGAAGATCAGCGTCAGGTTGCAGTCGATGCCCTCGGCCTGCAGGATCCGCGCCGCTTCCACGCCTTCCCAGGTCGCGGCGATCTTGATCAGGATCTTCTCGCGCGGTACGCCGGCATCGGCGTACATCTGGATGAACTGGCGGGCCTTGGCCACGGTGGCGGCGGTGTCGTACGCCTGGTCAGCATCCACCTCGGTGGACACGCGGCCCGGCACCAGCGTGCTGAGCAGCGCGCCGACGCCGATGGTCAGCCGATCGGCCACCGCATGCACCACGGCCTCGCGGTCGCCGCTCTGCTGACGGCCCCAGGCCAGTTCGCGCTCGATCAGATCGGCATAGACCGGCAGGTCCAGTGCCTTCTTCACCAGGGTCGGGTTGGTGGTGCAGTCCACCGGCTGCAGGCGCTTGATCGCCTCGTAGTCACCGGTATCGGCAACGACCACGGACAGTTCGCGCAGCTGGGACAGTTTGGACGAGGTACTCATTACGGCTCCTGGTACGGGGAATCGGATCGCGCGCAGTGCGCAGCGGAGATCAGGGACGGTCGTTGTGCACTGCGGTCACGCGCAGGCGCAGCTTGCGACCACCGGGTGCAGTCCAGTCGATGCTCTGGCCGACCGACAGGCCGAGCAGGGCACTGCCGACCGGAGCCAGCACGGAAACCTTGCCTTCATCGACGTTGGCTTCGCGGGGGAAGACCAGGGTCAGGACGTGCTTCTCGCCTGAGACCCCATCTTCGCACTCCACGCGGGAATGCATCATGACGATGCCTTCGGGAATCTGGTCCGGCGCCAGCACGGTGGCCCGGTTGAGTTCTTCGGCAAGCGCGAGCGCGGCAGGCGTCTGGCTCAGCGCAGGGGCTTCGAGCATGGCCTCCAGGCGGTCCATGTCGAAGGTTGAGACAGTGATCGACGGCGGCAGGCCGCTGGCGGTGTTCATGTAAAACTCCTTGGTTGAAAACCATGCAAAAGGCGGCGCCTGCTGGCGCCGCCTGTCTGTATTGTGGGGACAAATGCGACCGGAATCGACTCCCGCCGCTCGGGGGCGGGGACGCGGGGCCGTCAGCCGTTCAGCGCGGGGCCGGAAAGGCTGGCCGGATCGGCGGCCGTGCCATTGGCGGCTTCCAGCGTGAACAGCGCATGCGGCAGGCGCTTGAACTGGCTGGCCAGCTCCATCAGGAAGTCGTTCATCGCCGAGCTGCGGCGCCAGACCATCGCAATACGGCGGCTGGGCCGGCCCTCGCCGATGAAATCGAGCAGGCGGATGTTGTTCGAGCGCGGGACGGGGGGCTGCACCGACAGGCTCGGCAGCAATGTGATGCCGACATCGGCGGCGACCATCTGCCGCAATGTTTCCAGGCTGGTGGCGCGGAACTCGGATTTCTCGTTGGCGCCGAACAGCCGGCACACTTCCAGCGCCTGGTCGCGCAGGCAATGGCCGTCTTCCAGCAGCAGCAGCTTCTGCGTGGCCAGTTCCTGCACATCCAGATGGGCGCGCTGGGCGAGCGGATGGCGACCGGAGACGGCCAACAGGAACGGCTCCTCGAACAGGAACTCGGCGTGCAGCTGATCGTCGATCACCGGCAGTGCCAGCAGCGCGGCATCGAGCTTGCCTTCGCGCAGGCGCTCCAGCAGCACATCGCTCTTCTCTTCGACCAGCAGCAGTTCCAGTTCCGGGAAACGTTCGCGGATGCGCGGGATCACATGCGGCAACAGGTACGGGCCCAGGGTCGGGAAGATTCCCAGGCGCACCGTGCCGGCTTCCGGATCGCGGCTGCGCCGTGCCGCTTCCTTCAGCTGCTCCACCTCGGACACGATCACCCGCGCCCGTGCAGCGGCTTCCTGGCCGGCCGGGGTCAGCATCACCTTGCGGGGGGCCCGCTCGACCAGCGGCAGGCCCAGCTCTTCTTCCAGCTTGCGGATCTGGGTGGACAACGTGGGCTGGCTGACGAAGCACGACGCAGCAGCCCGACCGAAATGCTTGTGGTCGGCCAGGGCTACCAGGTACTTCAGATCGCGTAGATTCATCCTCACATCCCAGGGATAACGGACCGGCTGGCGGCGTGGTCACCCCGCAGCTGACAATGCTCCCGGCAACCCGGGAGCAGTGGATCAGGCAGCTTCGGCAACGGCTCCGCTGCTCTTGCTCACCGACGAGCGGATCAGATGATCGAACGCGCTCAGTGCGGCGGTCGAGCCGGCGCCCATGGCGATGATGATCTGCTTGTAGGGTACCGTCGTGCAATCACCTGCGGCGAACACGCCGGGCACACTGGTCTGGCCACGGTCGTCGATGACGATCTCGCCGCGCGGCGACAGCGCCACGGTGTCCTTCAGCCACTCGGTGTTGGGCAGCAGGCCGATCTGCACGAAGATGCCTTCCAGCTCTACGCGGTGGGCGTCGCCACCGATGCGGTCCTTGTAGACCAGCCCGGTGACCCGGCTGCCATCGCCCAGCACTTCGGTGGTCTGGGCGCTGGTCAGCACGGTGACATTGCCGAGGCTGCGAAGCTTCTTCTGCAGCACCTCATCGGCGCGCAGGCTGGAATCGAATTCCAGCAGGGTTACATGCGACACGATGCCGGCCAGATCGATGGCAGCTTCAACGCCGGAGTTGCCACCACCGATCACCGCCACGCGCTTGCCCTTGAACAGCGGGCCATCGCAGTGCGGGCAGTAGGCCACACCCTTGTTGCGGTACTGCTCTTCGCCCGGCACATTCATCTGCCGCCAGCGCGCACCGGTGGACAGGATCACCGAACGCGACTTCAGCACCGCGCCGTTTTCCAGCTGCACCTGTACCAGCCCATCGTCGCCGGCCGGCACCAGCGCGGTGGCGCGCTGCAGATCCATGATGTCCACGTCGTACTCGCGCACATGCTGCTCCAGCGCGGTGGCGAGCTTCGGGCCTTCGGTCTCCTTGACCGAGATGAAGTTCTCGATGGCCATGGTGTCCAGTACCTGGCCGCCGAAGCGCTCGGCGGCGATGCCGGTGCGGATGCCCTTGCGCGCGGCGTAGATCGCTGCGGCCGCGCCAGCCGGGCCGCCGCCCACCACCAGCACGTCGAAGGCCTGCTTGGCGGCGATCTTCTCGGCGTCGCGCTTGCTGGCGTTGGTATCCAGCTTGGCCACGATCTGTTCGAGCGTCATCCGGCCCTGGTCGAAGACTTCACCGTTGAGATACACGGTCGGCACCGACATGATCTCGCGCTTCTCCACTTCCTCCTGGAACAGCGCGCCGTCGATGGCCACGTGCTGGATGCGCGGGTTGAGCACCGCGGCCAGGTTCAGCGCCTGCACCACGTCCGGGCAGTTCTGGCAGGACAGGGAGAAATAGGTCTCGAACCGGTACTCGCCTTCCAGGCTCTGCACCTGCTCGATCAGTTCGGCGGTGGCCTTGGACGGATGACCGCCCACCTGCAGCAGCGCCAGCACCAGCGAGGTGAATTCATGACCCATCGGCAGGCCGGCGAAGGTCAGGTGGATGTCCTGGCCGGGCGTGCCCAGGTCGAACGAAGGCACGCGGCCCTGGCCATCACGCAGCACCTGCAGCGAGATGCTGTCGGACAGGCTTTCCAGGGTCTGCAGCAGTTCCAGCATTTCCTGCGACTTGGCGCCGTCGTCGGCGTGCGCGGTGATCTGGATCGGGCGGGTCACGCGCTCCAGATAGGTCTTCAGCTGCGACTGCAGGTTGGCGTCCAACATCGGGTCTTCTCCTGGCTTCAGGCAAACAGGGGGCGTGGCACCGCTGTAGAAGGTAGCGGACCAGCAGGGGGTAGGGGTGAACCCAAGACAGCGACCGTGGAAGGGGCTGGCTGGCCGCGACGGGCCGGTGATGGCTGTCTTGGGTTCACCCCCACGCCGGCGATGCCGCCGGCATGGAGATGGGCCTGCCGTGGCGTGGGGCCACGGCGTGCCGGTGCTGCGTTAGATCTTGCCGACCAGGTCCAGCGACGGGGTCAGGGTCTTCTCGCCTTCCTTCCACTTCGCCGGGCACACCTGGTTCGGGTTGGCGGCGGTGAACTGGGCGGCCTTCAGCTTGCGCAGGGTCTCGGAGACGTCGCGGGCGATCTCGTTGGAGTGGATCTCCAGGGTCTTGATCACGCCTTCCGGATTGATGATGAAGGTGCCGCGCAGGGCCAGGCCCTCTTCCGGAATGTGCACGCCGAAGGCGTTGGTCAGCTGGTGGGTCGGGTCGCCGACCAGCGGGAACTGGGCCTTGCCGACGGCCGGCGAGGTTTCGTGCCACACCTTGTGCGAGAAGTGCGTGTCGGTGGTGACGATGTAGACCTCAGCGCCAGCCTTCTTGAACTCGGCGTAGTGGTCGGCGGCGTCTTCGATCTCGGTTGGGCAGTTGAAGGTGAATGCAGCCGGCATGAAGATCAGGACGGACCACTGGCCCTTCAGGCTGGCATCGGAAACCTTGATGAACTCGCCGTTGTGGTAGGCGTTGGCTTCAAACGGCTGGATCTGGGTATTGATGAGGGACATCATTTTTCCTCTGGGTGAAGGGAGTGGGTGAATCGACAGGAGCTAGGTTACCGGCTCAGTTGCGATAAGAACAATCCATTGATTGCATCTATTTGATAGATGCAGCCTATCAAATTGCCATGAGCCCGCACTGAACCTTGCGTCCCTCATCCTGCAACTGCCTGTGTGACAAGGAAAATCGCCAGGGACGCGTGAAGAGGGCTGATAGCCCCTCCTTATGCCCTCGGGCGAAACCTGAACGGATTCCAGCTTTTGTAGAGCCGAGCCCACGCTCGACCGCGGATCTGTAGAGCCGAGCCCATGCTCGGCTGTTCCAGAAGCAGCCGAGCATGGGCTCGGCTCTACAATTGCGGAATGTCTTCCCCAACCCAACCCTCCCTGCGCCAGGTGGTGGCCGACGCCAGCGCCCGCCTGGGCGGCATCGACGCCCGCCACGAAGCCGAGCTGCTGCTGCTGCATGTGCTGGAGCGTCCACGCAGCTGGCTGTTCGCCCATGCGACCGATCCGCTGCCGGCAACGGCGCAGGCTGCCTTCGAGGCGCTGCTGGCGCGTCGCGCCGCCGGTGAGCCGGTGGCCTACCTGACCGGCCGGCGCGGGTTCTGGACGCTTGATCTGCGGGTCGATGCGGCGACCCTCATCCCGCGTCCGGAAACCGAACTGCTGGTGGAGCTGGCGCTGGAACGCCTGCCATCGGACCGCCCGCTGTCCGTGGCCGACCTCGGCACCGGCAGTGGTGCGATCGCCCTGGCCCTGGCCAGCGAGCGGCCGCTGGCACAGGTGCTGGCCACCGATGCCAGCCCCGGTGCACTGGCCATGGCTGCGCGCAATGCCGCCCACCATGAACTGCGCAACGTGCGTTTCGCTGAAGGTGGACAGGACTGGTACGCACCGCTGCAGGGCGCGCGCTTTGCACTGATTGCCAGCAATCCGCCCTACATCGCCAGCGAAGATCCGCATCTGCAGCAGGGCGACCTGAGGTTCGAGCCGGCCAGCGCGCTGGCGTCCGGCCTCGACGGACTGGACGATATCCGCCGCATCGTCGCAGGCGCGCCCGAACACCTGCAGCCGGCGGGCTGGCTGCTGATCGAGCACGGCTGGGACCAGGGCGCGGCGATCCGCACGCTGTTCGATGCGGCCGGTTTCGCCGACGTGCAGACCCAGCAGGACCTTGAGCAGCGTGATCGGGTCACCCTCGGCCGGCGACCGGCCTAGAATGGGGGTTCTCCTGCCCCGGCAGGGCATCACCCTGGAGCTGCAAGCATGCGTACGCTGTACCCCGCCATCACCCCCTATGACGTCGGCACCCTGAAGGTCGACGACCGCCACACGCTGTACTTCGAGCAGTGCGGCAATCCGGATGGCAAGCCGGTGGTGATGCTGCACGGCGGTCCGGGCGGCGGTTGCAGCGACAAGATGCGCCAGTTCCATGACCCGGCGAAGTACCGCATCATCCTGTTCGACCAGCGCGGTGCCGGCCGTTCCACGCCGCATGCGGATCTGGTGGACAACACCACCTGGGACCTGGTGGCCGATATCGAGCGGCTGCGCGAGCATCTGAACGTCGACCGCTGGCAGGTGTTCGGCGGCAGCTGGGGGTCAACCCTGGCGCTGGCCTACGCCGAAACCCATCCGCAGCGCGTCACCGAACTGGTTCTGCGCGGAATCTTCATGCTCCGCCGCTGGGAGCTGGAGTGGTTCTACCAGGAAGGCGCCAACCGCCTGTTCCCCGATGCATGGGAGCACTATCTGAAGCCCATTCCGGTGGTTGAACGCCATGACCTGATCTCGGCGTTCCACCGTCGCCTGACCAGTGAAGACGAGGCGACCCGCCTGGAAGCAGCCAAGGCCTGGGCCGTGTGGGAGGGTGCGACCAGCTTCCTGCATGTGGATGACGACTTCATCAACAGCCACGAAGACCCGCATTTCGCGCTGGCCTTTGCCCGTATCGAGAACCACTACTTCGTCAATGGTGGCTTCTTCGAGGTGGAAGACCAGCTGCTGCGCGACGCGCACCGCATCGCCGACATCCCGGGCGTGATCGTGCATGGCCGCTACGACGTGGTGTGCCCGCTCGCCAATGCCTGGGACCTGACCAAGGTGTGGCCGAAGGCGAAGCTGGAAATCACCCCGGCATCGGGCCACTCCGCGTTCGAAGCGGAGAATGTCGACGCGCTGGTGCGCGCCACGGACAGCTTCGCGTAACCCGCCGGTAGCGCCGGGCCACGCCCGGCGGCATCGCGATCTGTTGCCGCGGTTTGACTCGCCGGGCATGGCCCGGTGCTACCAGTCCCCTGCAAGCAGCGCGTCGGCCAGCACCTGCAGCTTCGGCGAGTGCTGGCGCGAAGGTGGGTAGATCAAAGAGAGTTCGCGGCTGCGGCCTTCATACGGTTGCAGCACGCGCAGCAGACGGCCGTCGGCCAAGGCGTCGGCCACGGCGAAGTCCATTACCTGCACGATGCCGATACCGGCGATGGCGGCTTCCACCAATGGGTCGCCGCTGTCGAACACCATCCGCGTCGGTGGCGTGAACTCGCGCAGCTGGCCGTCCTGAAGGAACTGCCAGTCCACCAGGCGGCCACTGCGCAGGTTGCGCACGGCCAGGCAGGCATGCCCCGCCAGTGCGGCCACATCGCCCGGTGCACCGCGCCGGGCGAGGTAGTCCGGGCTGGCGACGGTCACCCAGCGCAGCGGTCGCAGGGGCCGGGCGACGATGCGCTGGTCGGCGATGGTGCCAGTCCGCAGCGCGGCGTCGAACCCCTCTTCGACCAGGTCGACCAGGCGATCGCTGAGCACGGCTTCGACCTGCAGTTGTGAATGGCGCTCCAGCAGCGGCGCCAGCAGGGGCACCAGCACCTTGCGGCCGAACATCGACGGCGCACTGATCTTCAGCGTGCCCGACGGCGTGCAGGGGCGATCTGCAAGCTGCCGTTCCGCGTCCTCCAGTCCGCACAGCAGTGGCGCGACCTGTTCCACAAACTGGCGCCCATCCGGGGTCAATGCCACGTTGCGCGTGTTCCGCTGCAGCAGCTTTACGCCCAGGTCCACCTCGAGCCGGCTGATCGCGCGCGACAGCCCGGATTGGCTCAGGCCGAGCTGGCCGGCAGCGACGGTGAAGCTGCGTGCTTCGGCCACCTGCACCAGCATGCGCACCGCGTTGAGGTCCATCGATGATCCACTCATGCAGAAAATCATGACAGATATGGCGGGTGAGGGGTTTATTGATTCCGCTGCATCAATGAGACTGCGCTCCCCCTTCAGTCCAGACCACCGATGCCTCCCCTCAAATACCCGCGCTGGGCACTGACCCTGCTGGCCACCGCCCAGCTGATCATCGCCCTGGATGCCACCATCATCTTTGTCGCGCTGCATGACATGGGCCGCGCGCTGCAGATCAACGCGCAGCAGCTGCAATGGGTGGTCAGTGCCTACACCGTGGCCTTCGGCGGCAGCCTGCTGCTGGGCGGGCGTGCCGCCGACCTGATCGGCCGCCGCCGCTTCTACCGCCTGGGCATGCTGTTGTTCGCGGTGGCATCGCTGCTCGGCGCGCTGGCGCCGAATGCGGGCCTGTTGATCATCGCGCGCGCAGCGCAGGGCATCGGTGCCGCGCTGCTGTTCCCGGCAACGCTGGCCCTGATCAACACGCTGTATGAAGAAGGCCCGGCCCGCAACCGCGCGCTGGCGATCTGGAGCATGGCCAGTGCAGTGGGTCTTGCCTTGGGTACGCTGCTCGGTGGCGTACTCACCCAGGCCTTCGGCTGGCCGGCGGTGCTGGCGGTGATCGTGCCGCTGGCCACCGCGTGCGCGCTTGCCGCCGGTGCGTGGCTGCCGCCCGATGCTTCGCGCCCGCAGGGCCGTTCGTTCGATCTGGCCGGCTGCATCACCGTGACCCTGGGTGGCAGCCTGCTGGTGACCACGCTGGTACAGGGCCCCGAATGGGGGTGGGCGGCGCCCGTCACGCTGGGCTGCCTGGTGCTGTCGATACTGATCCTGTTCGCGTTCGTGCAGATCGAGCTGCGCAGCCGCGATCCACTGATGCAGTTCGCGCTGCTGCGCCTGCCGGGCCTTCGTGCCGCCCTCGGCCTGACCTTCGCGTTCATGAGCAGCTACGGTGTGCAGTACTACTTCATGGCGCTGTACTTCCAGGACGGCTACGGCTGGAGTCCGCTGCAGGCCGGCCTGGCATTCCTGCCGGCCACGGCGGTGTGCACCGTGGGCATCCAGCTTGCCGAGTGGACGCTGCAGCGCTGGAGCGCGCGCAGAGTGCTTGTGATCGGCAACCTGGCCGGTGCCGTCGGCATCGCCTGGGTGGCGGCGGCACTGCCGCATGCCTCGAATTTCTGGCCATTGCTGCCGGGCGTGGTGGTGTTGAGCATCGGCCAGGGAATGACCTGGACCGCGATGTGGATCGTGGCGGGTCAGGGCGTGCCGGCGGCGCAGCAGGGCGTGGCGTCGGGCATGGCGGCCACCGCACAGCAGATCGGCGGTGCGCTGGGCCTGGCGGTACTGGTGATGGTGGCCAACGCCGACGTGGCAGCTGCCGGCTCTCCGGATGCGCTGACCGGGCTGGTGCGTGCGGAGTACGGCGCCGCAGTGTTTGCACTGCTCGGCGTGGTCATCGCGCTGGCCCTGCGCCCGGCGCCGGTCGCCCCGGCGGTCCCCGCCTGCCTGGCCAACGACGCATGATCGACCTGCAGGATGACCCGGTAGCGCCGGGCCATCCCCGGCGAGGCGCAACGCGACGGTGAATCCTCCAGTGCCGCCGGGCATGGCCCGGCGCTACCGGGCCCGGATGGCGTTACACCGATGCCAGCAGCCGTGGCTGCAACGCGCTGAAGATCCGCGCCAGCCGCTCGGCCCACGCCTGCTGCCCGGCCGCGTCGGCGATCAGGTCCTGACGGATCTCCAGTTCCACGTGCACCAGGCCGCGCCCTTCGCCGTGCACCGGTACCGCGTAGTCGCTGGTACTGCTTACCGAATACGGTTCGTTGTCACCGACCACCAGATCGCCTTCCTCGCGCAGTGCCTGCAGCAGGGCGTGGGCAAAGCGCGTGTCCTGGTGGTAGAGCACGCCGGCATGCCATGGCCGCAGCGTGCCGTTCATGGAGGGAGTGAAGCTGTGCATCATCACCAGCAGGGTCGGGCGGCCGGCTTCGCGGCGCGCATCCAGTTCCGCTTCGATGCGGGCGTGATAGGGCGCGTGGATCGCGTCGATGCGCTGCTGCCGTTGTGCGGCCGACAGGCCGGCGTTGCCCGGTACCACGGTGTGATCGCTTGCTTCCGGAATCAGGGTCGGCGATGCCAGCGGACGGTTGCAGTCGATCAGCAGGCGCGAATAGGTCTGCTCGATGGCCCAGGCATCCAGCCGTTCGGCCAATGCACGCGTGGTGCCGGCGATGCCGATGTCCCAGCCGATATGGCGGTCAAGTTCGCGCTGCGGCAGGCCGAGGCCGGCCAGTGCGCGCGGTACCTGCTGCCCGGCGTGATCGGCCAGCAGCAGGTACGGCGAAGCGCCCTGCGGCCGGTGGATGGTGTAGATCGCCGGGTCGTCAGCGCCCAGCAATGCCGGCAAGGTGTGCAGGTCGGCGTCAGCCACGCGGGCGCCCGTCCAGGTGATGTTCGATCATCCACAGCCCGGCCCAGAGCTTGGCATCGAGCTCGTAGCCTTCGCCCATCTTCTGCACCAGCCACGCGGCAGCCTGCTTGAGCGGGACCTCGTGCACCGTGATGTCCTCGCTGTCATCGCCGCCGCCTTCGCCGATCCGGCGCAGGCCGGTGGCGCGCACGAAGGCGATCTTCTCGCTGCTGGCGCCTGAGGAGGTCGGGCCGATCATCAGCACTTCGGCGTGCTCGGCGGTCCAGCCGGTCTCTTCTTCCAGTTCGCGTACCGCCGAGACTTCGATCGACTCGCCGGCATGGATGTCACCGACCAGCCCGGCCGGCATCTCGATGGTCGATGCCTGCAGGGGCACGCGGAACTGCTCGACGAACAGCACCTTGTCCTCGGGGGTGACGGCGATGATGATCGCCGCCAGGCCACCGGCGTGGGTGCGTTCGCTGTACTCCCAGGTGCCGCGTACCAGCATGCGCTGGTACTTGCCTTCATAGACGACACGCGGGGCTTCGGTATTGCGCTGGCTCATGCGGGCTCGCCGGAATTGGAAAAGGAGGGAGTGGGAAGCGGGTCGGCCATGCCGGCGGCGTTGAACAGCCGGCGGCGGGTCATCGGGCCGAAGCGCAGGGTCTGGCACAGGCCGCCGAGCAGCTCCGGGTCGGCCGTCTGCCGCAGCAGGCCGGGCTGGCAGCCTTCCAGCGGCGCGTCCAGCGCGATGGTGGTCAGCTGTCGCCAGAGCAGGGCATGCTCGCGCTGCTCGCGCAGGCGCACTGCCATCTGCGCTGCGCCGCGCAGGCGCAGGAAGGGCACTTCGTCCAGGCGCTCGTACAGCACATCCAGGCTGCCGAAGTGGGCCAGCAGGACCGCCGCGGACTTGCTGCCGACGCCGCTGATGCCGGGGATGTTGTCCACCGCATCGCCGCACAGTGCCAGGTAGTCGGCGATCTGGTGCGCATGCACGCCATGCCGCGCTTTCACCCCGGCCACGCTCCAGCGCTGGTTGCGCGCATAGTCCCACTGCTCGTCGTGGTCCAGCAGCAGCTGCGACAGGTCCTTGTCGGCGGAAATGATGACACCGCGGTGGCTGCCGCGGTGCACATGCAGGGCGCTGCCGATCAGGTCGTCGGCCTCGTAGTCGTGATGGGCAAGCACGGCCAGACCGAGCGCCGCGCACAGTGCCTTGCAATGCACGAACTGGCGCTTCAGCGCCTCCGGAGCCGGATCGCGGTTGGCCTTGTACGCCGGATACAGGCGATGGCGGAAGCCGCTGTCCAGCGCCTCGTCAAAGGCGATGGCGATGTGCTGCGGACGCTCGCGTTCGAGCAGGTCCAGCAGGAAGCGCGCGAAGCCGTGCACGGCATTGGTCGGCCAGCCCTGCGCATCCTGGAACTGGTCGGGCAGCGAGTGCCAGGCACGGAACACGTAGATGCTGGCGTCGACCAGGTACAGCGCCGGCGCCGGTGCCGGCAAGGTCATGCCGGTGGCGTCCAGTCGCGCAGCAGGGCGGCTGGATCCGGACGCTCGCGCTCGGGCACGTCGGCGCGGGCGGTGCCGATATGGATGAAACCGGCGATGCGCTCGCCGTCGGCCAGCCCCAGATGGGCGTGTACGGCCGGGTCGAACGCCATCCACGCCGTCAGCCACTGGGCGCCGAAGCCCAGCGCCTGTGCGGCCTGCAGCAGGGCGAAGCAGACGCATCCAGCGGTCATCAGCTGCTCCTGCTCGGGCACCTTCGGGTCGGGGCGGGGGCTGGCCACCACCACGATCACCAGCGGCGCATGGCTGAAACGCTGGCGATCCTTCTCGAACACGGCCTCGCCGGCAGTGGGATCGCGCTGCCGGCTGCGCTCGGCCAGGAACGCGCCCAGAGTGTGACGCGCATCGCCGGCAATCTTCAGGAACCGGAACGGCACCCGCTTGCCGTGGTCGGGCACCCGTACCGCCGAGGAGAGCATGCGCAGCAGGGTCTGCGGGTCCGGCCCGGGTTCCCCCAGCTGCCGCGAGGGCACCGAGCGGCGGGCATCGAGGGCAAGCAGGGCGGCGGGGTCGGGCATGGCGTCTGAACCGGTCATCACGGGCATTTGATTATAGTCGCGGTGGTCGATGACGCCGTGGCTGCGGCGTCTGTCCCCTCACTATCAAACTGTGATGAACATCATGCCACTGGCGGCAATCCGACGCCGGCTTCCTCTCGCCTCGCGGGCCTTGCACGGCTTACGATATCCCTCTTGCCGGGCCGTGGGTCACGAGGTTTGAAGTGAGGACTGTTTCACTGTCCGTGAGGGGCGGGCCGGCCTACCATCGACGTATCGGTACATGGGGTGTGCCGGTCGTCGCGATGTCCATGTTGTCTGTCGCACCAGAGAAGGTGGGGAGCCTTCCCGAATGATGAGCGCGCCCACACCGTTGGGAACGTCGGGTCGTGACCCGGCCCAGTTCCAGCTTGCCCGTGACGCCGTCCTGCCCGCGCTGTGCCAGGCCTTCGGGGCGGCACTGGCGCGCTTCGACGACGCCCTGTTCGACCGTGCCGGCAATGCCGGCGCCTCGCAGCTGCTGTTCCTTGATGCGATGCGCGAGCTGCGCCGGCGGCGCGAGGAGATAGCGGCGGCCTTTGCCGGCCATCTGCAACGCGCCTGGGCGGCTCTGGTTGCCGGAGAGCCACTGTCGGCGGATGCGACCCTGTCCGGCCCGGCCGAGGATGGCCTGAGCCTGCTGGCCGAGCACGTGCTCGAATCGCGGCTGGCGGTGCGCAACTTCGCCACGGTGCTGCTGCGTGATTTCAAGCCGGTTCTGGCGCGGCTGGACCGCCGCCTGGGCTGGCTGGCCGGCGATGTGCCGCTGGATGCCGACCTGAACCCGATCAGCCCGGAACATCTGGGCGTGGCCATCCACGAGGCCTTCGCCGGCTGCGAACTGGCGCCGGAAGTCCACCTGGTGCTGATCAAGCTGTGCGAGCGCGACCTGCGCGCGCCGGTCGGCCGCATCTACGACAAGCTGGACGAGCAGCTCGCGGCGGCCGGCGTGATGTCGCAGATGGGCGCGGTGCGCCGCACCCCGGCGGCACCGGGCCCGCGTTCACCGCAGGGGCTGGACGATCTGGTCGAACAGCGCCCGGTGCCGGGGTTCGACAGCGATTTCAGCGATGACGAGCAGGCCGCACCGGCGTGGGCGCAGCGCTTCGCCGCGCGCTGGTCCGAGCGCCGAGGCCACCTTCAGCAGGCCGGTGGGGACGGTCCCGGCGCCGCCGGCAGCGAGGCCTATGGCCAGCAGGGGATGTTGCTGGAAGCGCTGCAGGAACTGCTGCAGCAGACGCGCCACGTGCGTGAGGACGCAACATCGGCCGCGCAGGTGGCCGTGGGCCAGCAGCGCCCGTTGAGCCAGCGCGAGATGATGTCGGTGCTGTCGCTGCTGCAGGCGACCCCCAGCGCCACGCTGCGTGCGGCGATCGGTGAGGATGGTGAGTCGCTCGCGCAGCGCCTGAAGAGCGAGGTGTTGTCCAGCGCCACCCGGCTGGGCGTCGACCCGGGCCAGACCCGCCTGGATCCGCAGGACGAGGACGCGATCGACCTGGTCGGCATGCTGTTCGACGTCATGCTGGATGAACGCGAACTGGAGGGTCGCTCGCGCGAACTGATCGGCCGCCTGGTGGTGCCCTTCGTCAAGGTCGCCATGCTCGACCGCCGCATGTTCGTGCAGAAGACCCATCCGGCGCGCAAGCTGCTCAATTCGTTGGCCGAGGCCTGCGAAGGCAACACCGGCGAGAGCCAGGCCGAGCGCATGCTGATGGCCAAGGTGGAGGAGATCATCGAGCGCCTGGTCGCCGAGTTCAACGAGAACCTGGCCATCTTCCTCACCCTGGAAGAGGAGTTCCGCGACTTCCTGGTGCAGCACCGTCGCCGCGTCGAGATTGCCGAGCGGCGCGCAGCGGAAACGCAGCGCGGCCAGGAAAAGCTGGAAATGGCCCGCACGCGCGCGGCCACCGAGCTGGATCGCCGCATAGGCGATGCCACCCTGCCACCGGCCATCGCCGAGTTCCTGCGCCAGCCGTGGCAGCACCACCTGACCCTGGCGCTGCTGCGCGAGGGCGAAGACGGTGCATCGGTCGCCGAAGCCCTGGCCCTGGGCGATGGCCTGCTGGAGGAAGTGGCCGAAGCGCGCCGGCAGATCATCGGCAAGCCCTGGCTGCAAGCCTGGCAGCCGGTGCTGGCCAAGGTGTTCGCCAGTGTCGGCGTACACGGCGATGCGGCAACCTCGGCCATCGATGCACTGCATGACACCCTGCAGGGCATCGCCGAGTCACGGCCGGAGCTGGAACGTGCGCTGCCGGAGCTGCCGCAGGTTGTCCTGCCCATGCCGCCGGTTGCGGACTCGCCGACGGTCGAACTGGGCAGCCAGGTGGATACCGACGATTTCGACAATGCCGATGCCGATCGCTTCCGCCGGATGGAGATCGGCAGTTGGCTGGACTTCGTCGACAAGGACGGCAAGGTGCAGGCCGGCAAGCTGTCCTGGGTGAGCCCGATTTCTTCCCGGCTGCTGTTCGTCAACCGGCGTGGCGTGCGCTTCTGCGTGGCTTCGCCGGAGGAACTGGCGGTGATGGTGCGGCTGGGCCGCCTGCGTGCGCATGTCGACGATGGCGCCTTCGACAGCGCCATGCAGGGCGTGATCGACCGCCTCGACCCGGGCAACGCCACCCTGCACTGAGCGGGAGCCGCCTGCTAGGATCGGGAAAACTCACCGATCAGCGGGGACCTGCATGGCCGTGGCGTTGCTGGGGATCAAGGAGACCGCGCCGGGCGAACGGCGCGTAGCGTTGACGCCGGAGACCGCGCGCAAGCTCGCCGCACTGGGCGTCACCGTCTGGTACGAAACCGGTGCGGGCGAGGCCGCCGGTTTTCCCGATGCCGCCTATCAGGACGCGGGCGCACGTGCATTCGATGACGGTCGCTGGGGCGAGATCGACATCCTTCTGTGCGTGCAGGCGCCGCCGGCGCAGGTGCTGGCCCGGCTCAAGCCGGGCGCAGCCGTGGTCGGCCTGCTGACGCCGGCCAGCGATCCGACACTGGCGGCGCTGGCCAGCGAGGACCGCCTGCTGCTGTTCCCGCTGCAGCTGTTGCCGCGCACCACCCGTGCGCAGGCGATGGATGTGCTCAGTTCGCAGGCCGGCATGGCGGGCTACAAGGCTGCGCTCATCGCAGCCGAGCGTGCACCGCGCTTCTTCCCGATGCTGACCACCGCGGCCGGTACCGTGCGTCCGGCCAAGGTGCTGGTGATCGGCGCCGGCGTTGCAGGATTGCAGGCGATCGCTACTGCGCGCCGCCTCGGCGCCCAGGTGGAAGGATTCGATGTGCGGCCGGAAACGCGCGAGCAGATCCAGTCGCTGGGCGCACGCTTCCTCGACCTGGGCGTCAGCGCGGCCGGCGAGGGCGGCTACGCGCGGGCGCTGACCGAGGAAGAACGGGCCGAGCAGCAGCGGCGGCTGGCCGACCATCTGCGCAGCGTCGATGTAGTGATCTGTACCGCAGCCGTGCCGGGCCGTCCGGCACCGACCATCGTCACTGCGGCGATGGTGGAAGGCATGGCGGCGGGCAGTGTGATCGTCGATCTGGCGGCCGAGAGCGGCGGCAACTGCGCGCTGACCCAGCCGGGGCAGTGCATCGAACACCAGGGCGTGACCATCGATGGACCACTGGGCCTGGCCAGCCGGGGTGCGACCCAGGCCAGCGAGATGTATGCGCGCAACCTGCTCAACTTCGTTGCCCTGTTCGTACGCGAAGGTCAGCTGAGCTTCGACTGGGAAGACGAACTGCTGGCAAAGACGCGCTGGCAGGCGTGAATGACATCGGGTCAGATCCCTTTGCCTCTGGCAAAGGGATCTGACCCTGCATCCCGAAGGCCTACCGCGGCTTTGCCGGTGGCGGGTTGTCCCGCACCCAGTCGCGACGCTCCTCCGGCGTCATCCGGGACCAGCGATCGCGCAGGGCGTCGCGCTGGGCAGGGGGCAGCTGGCGCATCTGCCCGAACAGTGCGCGTGCCTGTTCACGCTGTTCCGGGCTCATGTGCTCGAACCGGCGCAGGCCACGGCGGGCCTTGTCGCGCTCTTCCGGGCTCATGGACTGCCAGCGCTGGCCATGGGCCAGCATGCGCTGGCGCTGACCGGCATCGGCGCCGTTCCAGCGGTCGCGCAGCGGGGCCAGCACCGCCTCGCGCTGGGCGGGGCTGAGCTGATCCCAGGCAGGCAGTGGAGCACCGGGAGCGGGCGGCGCGGGCGCATGGGTCTGCGCCAGCACCGGTGCTGCAGGCAGCAGCGCCAGGGCGATCAGCAGGGGCAGGGAGAGATGTCGCAGCATGATTCACTCCATCGCCAGGTCGGTGTCGCCCAGCCACAGGTACAGATCGGGATTCTCGTCGTACAGCGCGCTGTTGTCTTCCACTGCGGCAACGGTCGGTACCGGCGCAGGCCGCGTCGGCACGTCCGGACCGGTGAACTGCACGCCGATGCCCAGCGCCACCACCAGCGAGCAGGCGCTGGCCAGCCACCAACGCCAGCGCCCACGATGGGCTGCATGGGCGCCCTGGCGGGCCTGGCGCAGGCGCGACAGCGTTGCCGGCGACAGCGCCCGCAGAGAATGCGCATGCAGGCGCCGCAAGGCGTCATCGGAGGGCAGGGAGCGGTTCACGGGGGGTTCTCCAGATAATCCTGCAGCGCCTGCCGGGCGCGTGCGAGATGGGTCTTTACCGCGCCTTCGCTGCAGCCCATGGCGCGGGCGGTGGTGGCGCCGTCCAGTTCCTGCAGCACGCGCAGGGTGAACGCTTCGCGCTGGCGGGCGGGCAGCGTACGCAGCGCCTGCACCAGCTGCTGGTACTGCTGGTGCTGCTCGTGCGCCTGCGCCGGGGTAGGGCCGGGGTCGGCCCAGTCGATGTCGGCACCGTCGGCATCCTGGTTGTCGCGCCAGAACGGGAGGCGGAAGCGGCGTCGGCGCTGCAGGTCGATCACCCGCCGGCGCAGGATGCTCCAGAACAGGGGCGCCCATTCGCTGGCGGGCTTGTCGGCATAGTCCAGCATGCGCAGCAGGGCATCCTGCACGGCGTCCAGGGCATCCTCGCGCTGGCGCAGGCCGGCCTCGGCGAAGCGGAACGCGCGCGGGCCGATGCTCGCCAGGAACGCTTCCAGCGACGCCGGCAGGGCATCGGTGTCGGCGGTCGGGGGGACGGGGCTGCTCACCAGCACAGGGTACGGTTCCTTGCTCGGGGTCACCATCGACAACGCGTGAGCGCGGCCCCGGTTGACGAGGATGCGCGCCGGGTTCAGCCCATGGTTATGATGGGCCGACGAAGACAGAGCGGGAGCGTTGCTGATGAGTGACGGGTTCGTGGCGCTGTACATCTTCATGCTGGCCGCCATCGCCGGCCACGTGATCATTTCGCGGGTGCCGGTGATCCTGCACACCCCGCTGATGTCGGGTTCCAATTTCATCCACGGCATCGTGCTGATCGGCGCGATGGTGGTGCTCGGCCACGCACAGACGCCGCTGGAAAAGGCCTTGGGCTTCATCGCCGTGGTGCTCGGTGCCGGTAACGCCGCCGGCGGCTACGTGGTCACCGCGCGCATGCTGGAGATGTTCAGGCCGAGCGCGCCGCGGGCAGGCAAGGACGAACCGAAGGAGCCGCAGGCTTGAACATCAGCACCGTCGAACTGCTCGATTGGCTGGTCAAGGCCAGCTACCTGGTGGCCGCCACGCTCTTCCTGCTCGGCCTGCAGCGGATGGCCTCGCCGCTGACCGCGCGCAGCGGCATCCGCTGGGCCGGGCTGGGCATGCTGCTGGCCACCGCGGCCACCTTCTTCCTGCCCGACCTGCACAACGTGCCGCTTATCCTGGTCGCGCTGCTGCTGGGTGCCGGCCTGGCCTGGTGGTCGGCCGGCAAGGTCGCGGTCACCGACATGCCGCAGATGGTGGCGCTGTACAACGGCATGGGCGGTGGTTCGGCGGCGGCGATCGGTGCGGTCGAACTGCTGCGCTACGCCTTCCTGGCCCATCGCGATACCACCCATTGGAGCGAACAGGCGCTGGCCGACCTTGCCGCGCGCCAGCCTTCCACCACCGTGCTGCTGCTGGCGGTGGTCGGCGCCGCGATCGGCGCGGTGTCGCTGTCCGGCTCCGTGATCGCCTGGGCCAAGCTGGATGGCCGCCTCGACAAGCGGGTCACCTGGCCAGGGCAGCAGGCGTTGAACCTGGTGGTGGCGCTGGCGGTGGTGGTGCTGGCCATCGTCGCGGCCAGCACGCTCAGCACCTGGGCGATCATCGCCTTCTTCGTGCTGGCACTGGCACTGGGCGTGCTGATGACGCTGCCGATCGGTGGCGCCGACATGCCGGTGGTGATCTCGCTGTACAACGCATTCACCGGTCTGGCGGTGTCCTTCGAGGGCTACGTGCTGGGCAACGAGGCCTTGATCATCGCCGGCATGATGGTCGGCGCGGCGGGCATCCTGCTGACCCGCCTGATGGCCAAGGCGATGAACCGGCCTATCCGCAACGTGCTGTTCTCCAATTTCGGGGGGGGTGCAGGCGGAGAGGCACAGGCGATCACCGGCGCGCAGAAGCCGATCGAGGCGGCCGATGTGGCGGCAATGATGGCCTTCGCCGAGCGCGTGGTGATCGTGCCCGGTTACGGCATGGCCGTGGCCCAGGCCCAGCACAAGATCTGGGAACTGGCACAGCGGTTGGGGCAGCGCGGGGTCAAGGTGAAGTTCGCCATCCATCCGGTCGCCGGGCGCATGCCCGGGCACATGAACGTGCTGCTGGCCGAGGCCGGTGTGCCGTACGACCTGATCGCCGACATGGACGACATCAATCCCGAGTTCACCAGTACCGATGTGGTGCTGGTGATCGGCGCCAACGACGTGGTCAATCCGGTCGCACGTACCGATCCGGCCAGTCCGATCTACGGCATGCCGGTGCTGGACGTGATCAACGCACGCAACGTGGTGGTGATCAAGCGCGGTCGCGGGACCGGCTTTGCCGGGATCGAGAATGCGCTGTTCTACGCCGACAACACGCGCATGCTGTACGGGGACGGCGCTGAGGCGGCAGCGTCGCTGGTCAGCGAGCTGAAGGCGCTCGACGGCGGGCATTGAGCTGTACCGGCAGCGCCCGGCCCAGCCCCGCGCCAGCGGCGCGGGCCGCAGCGTTAGCCCGGCCAGGCCCCGCGCAACCCGAATCAGGTGCGATCAGCGCGCCAGCCAGGCGCCGACGGCCACGCCGATCGCCAGCCACAGCCATTCCATCGCGCCATTGGCCAGGTTGATCAGCGTCCAGGCCAGATGCGGGCCCATGCGCAGCGAGGCGTCCCAGGGGTTGAGCCCCATCGAGCCGCCCATCCAGGCGCTGGCGATCGCCCAGTTCGCCACCGCCGCCACCAGCAGCGTGCCGGCCACCACCAGGGCCACGCGAAGACGGCCGGGACCGAGTGTGCCCAGACGCAGCATGAACACCAGTTCCAGAGCGGTCAGCACTGCCATCCAGCCGACCTGGCGGCCGGTCATCAGGGCCAGCAGCATCCAGGCGAGGGGAGCAACAACCAGGCCCAGCAGCAGCATGAAGGGCCAGAGCCAGGTCACGGTCCTGGCACGCGCGGCATTGGAGGACATCGAAGCTTCCTGAAAGTCACCCACAGGATACTGTGGTTTGCCGCGGTGCACCGGCGGGCGCAGGACGGCTGGGCTAGAATGCCGTCTTGCGTGGCCATGGCCACGGCCCCATATCGGTCCCCATGTATTCCCGTAGCAGCGAACCTGTCCACTTCGAACGCGATTGCGAGGCCGTGATGGTCCCGCAGGGCGACACCGTGACCCTGCCCGCCGGCAGCTATGGGTACATCACCCAGGCGCTGGGCGGCAGCTATTCGGTATTCGTCGAAGGCAACCTGTTCCGCATCGCCGGCAAGGATGGCGACGCCATCGGCAAGGAAGCACCCGCTCCGCTGGAACTGCCGGCCGACGCCACCGACGAACAGGTGGAGCAACTGGTATGGCAGCAGCTTCGCACCTGCTTCGATCCGGAAATTCCGGTGAACATCGTCGAACTGGGCCTCGTCTACGAGGTCGAGATCAAGCATCTGGACGAGGGCCAGCGCGAGATCGACGTGAAGATGACCCTGACCGCGCCCGCGTGCGGCATGGGTGACATCCTGGTCGACGACGTGCGCAGCAAGCTGGAAATGATCCCGACGGTGGCCGAGGCCGACGTCGAGCTGGTGTTCGATCCGCCATGGAACCAGCACATGATGTCCGAGGCGGCCCGTCTCGAGACCGGCATGCTTTGACCCAGGGCCCGCAGTGACGCGGGCCCGGCACTACCCGCAACCAGAACAGGAATCCTCCGGTGTCCCAGTCCATCCCCAGCTTCGCCGTCACCCGTTCGGACCACCCGCGCAGCGCTGAAGAGCGCGCCACGATCCTGGAGAAGCCGGGTTTCGGCCTGCACTTCACCGACCACATGGTGGAAGTGCGGTGGGACAAGGACACCGGCTGGCACAACGCCAACGTGCGTGCCTATGGCCCGTTGCAGCTGGACCCGGCAGCGGCCGTGCTGCATTACGGCCAGGAGATCTTCGAGGGCATCAAGGCCTACCGCCACGCCGACGGCTCGATCTGGACCTTCCGTCCGGATGCCAACGGCCGTCGCCTGCAGCGCTCGGCACAGCGCCTGGCGCTGCCGGAACTGCCGGTGGAGATCTTCGTCGAGTCGCTGAAACAGCTGATCGCCGTGGACAGCGCCTGGGTGCCGTCGGCGGATGAGTCCAGCCTTTACTTCCGCCCGTTCATGATCGGCGACGAGGCCTTCCTCGGCGTGCGTGGCGCGCACAAGGCCGGCTATTACGTCATCGCCAGCCCGGCCGGTCCGTACTTCGCCAAGGGCGTGGCACCGGTGTCGATCTGGCTGTCCACCGAATATGCGCGTGCGGCCAAGGGCGGCACCGGCGCGGCCAAGTGCGGTGGCAATTACGCCGCCTCGCTGCTGCCGCAGCAGAAGGCCCAGGCGCAGGGCTGCTCGCAGGTGCTGTTCCTCGACCCGGTCGAGGGCAAGTACCTGGAGGAACTGGGCGGCATGAACGTCTTCCTGGTCTACAAGGACGGCACCCTGGTCACGCCGCAGCTGTCGGGCAGCATCCTGGAAGGCATCACACGCGAGAGCATCCTGCAGCTGGCCCGCGACCGCGGCATGAAGGTCGAGGAGCGCAAGGTCAGCATCGACGAGTGGAAGGACGGCGTTGCATCCGGTGCGATCAGCGAGGTGTTCGCCTGCGGCACCGCTGCGGTGGTGACTCCGATCGGCCAGCTCAAGGGCGAAGGCTTCTCGGTGGGCGACCTCAACGCGCCGGCCGGCGAAGTGACCATGTCGCTGCGCAAGGAACTGACCGACATCCAGTACGGCCGCCTGCCGGACCGTCACAACTGGCTGGTCAGGCTGGGCTGATCCTCCCGCCAGGCTGTAGCGCCGGGCCCATGCCCGGCTGCGCTGTTCCCCGAAGGCCCGTCCCCGCGACGGGCTTTCGTCGTTTACAGGGAAGGCCGGCCGCCGATGTCGGCAAAGTCATCGGTGGACAGGACATCTGCCCAGTCAGGTTCGTGCGCGTGGCGCGAAAGTTCCTTCATCTTCACAAACCCTCGACCCGGAAAGTCTCAGATCGAACATTTCATGTTCCTGAAAAGACACTGAAAATATTGTGGTGTCCGGTTTAGGCCATTAGCGTCATCGGCACGGCGGATCGTAAGGGGGATCCGCTGGCTCGCCGGACTCCGGACCTCGCCAACGCAAGCCAGCCCATGGTTCGGGCCGGTGTTTCTGCCGATTCCGGCATTCACACCACTAGAAAGGGAAATACGATGTCCCAGGTAACGCAACCGCGTGTGCGTCGAGTGTGGGTGGTCCTTGGTGCTTCCGTTCTTTCATCGCTGCTGCTGGCCACGCCTGCGCTGGCCGGTGATGTCCAGCTCAGCGGGCTGCAGTCCGCGCCGACGCACCAGCGTTTCATCGTCAAGTATCGCGACGGCAGTGCGCCGGTGGCCAACACCACCGCCCTGGCATCGTCGCTGAAGACAGCGGCTGCGGGCCTTGCCAGCAGCCAGGGCCGCGCGCTGGGCCTGCAGCAGGTCCGCAAGCTGGCCGTCGGCCCAACCCTGGTCAGGACCGATCGTCCGCTGGACCAGGCCGAATCCGAGCTGCTGATGCGCAAGCTCGCTGCCGACCCCAACGTCGAATACGTGGAAGTCGACCAGATCATGCGCGCGACGCTGACGCCGAACGACACCCGCTTCAGCGAACAGTGGGGGTTCGGTACGTCCAACGCCTCGATCAACGTGCGCCCGGCCTGGGACAAGGCCACCGGCACCGGCGTGGTCGTCGCGGTGATCGACACCGGCATCACCAATCACCCCGATCTGAACGCCAACATCCTGCCCGGCTATGACTTCATCAGCGACGCGGCAATGGCACGCGACGGCGGTGGCCGCGACAGCAATCCCAACGACGAGGGTGACTGGTACGCCGCCAACGAATGTGGCGCAGGCTACCCGGCCTCCAACTCCAGCTGGCACGGCACCCACGTTGCCGGCACCGTGGCAGCGGTGACCAACAACAGCACCGGCGTGGCGGGCACGGCTTTCAATGCCAAGGTCGTGCCGGTGCGCGTGCTCGGCAAGTGCGGTGGCTACACCTCCGACATCGCCGACGCCATCGTGTGGGCTTCCGGCGGCACTGTCAGCGGCGTGCCGGCCAATGCCAATCCGGCCGAGGTCATCAACCTCTCGCTGGGTGGTGGCGGCAGCTGCTCGACCACCTACCAGAACGCGATCAACGGCGCCGTCGGCCGTGGCACCACGGTGGTGGTGGCCGCAGGCAACAGCAACACCAACGTGTCTTCATCGGTACCGGCCAACTGCCCGAACGTGATCGCGGTGGCGGCCACCACGTCGGCGGGCGCACGTGCCAGCTTCTCCAACTACGGCACGGGCATCGACATCTCCGCGCCGGGCCAAGGGATCCTGTCCACGCTCAACACCGGCACCACCACGCCGGGCAGCGCCAGCTATGCCTCGTACAACGGCACCTCGATGGCAGCACCGCACGTGGCCGGCGTGGTCGCGCTGATGCAGTCGGTCGCACCGAGCCCGCTGAGCCCGGCCCAGGTGGAAAGCATCATCAAGAGCACCGCTCGGCCGCTGCCGGGTGCCTGTTCGGGTGGCTGTGGCGCCGGCATCATCGACGCCGATGCTGCAGTGGCGGCAGCGATCAATGGCGGTGGCAACCCGAACCCGGGCGGCACCGTGCTGCAGAACAACGTACCGGTGAGCGGACTGGGTGCCGCATCGGGCGCTTCGCTGAACTACACCGTCAATGTCCCGTCCGGCAGCAGCCAGCTGCGGGTGACGATCAGCGGCGGCAGCGGTGATGCCGACCTGTACCTGCGGCAGGGCAGCGCGCCGACCGATACCGCCTACACGTGCCGTCCGTACCTGAGCGGCAACAGCGAAACCTGCACGGTCAACAGCCCCGCTGCCGGTACCTGGTACGTACGGGTGAAGGCCTACAGCACCTTCTCGGGCGTGACCCTCAACGCCCAGTACTGAGCCCAAGACCCTCTCCTAGGGCACGCCCTGGCTTCGGCCGGGGCGTTTTCGCATGGGGCCGCGCGGTGGTGCGTGCCGCCGCGTCGTGGTGCGTGCCGACCTTGGTCGGCACTCCGTTCCTCAAACCGATTCGAAGCGGTTTGCGGCAACGTTCTTGCGCACGTGCTGCGGGTCGAAAATCCGCCCGTTCATCGCGATGTAGACGCCGGCCGGCAGCGACTGTACCGCGCCGATCGCGCAGCCGATGTTGAACTCCGCGTCCGAACCGCGGAAACGTGCCGGACTGAGCGCGCCGGTCATCACGATGGTCTTGTCCGCGATCGTCGCCAGCACCTTGCCGGTCTGCACCATCGAATCGGTGCCATGGGTCACCAGCACATGCCGGGTCGGCTGCGCCGCGATGGTGGCCCGGATCAGCTCGCGGTCCTCATCGTTGATGTGCAGCGAGTCCTTGCGCAGGATCGGAATCACGTTGAAGCGGAACGTCACCCCCAGCTCGCGCAGGATCATGCCGATCTGCGGATCGCCGATCTGGTAGTCCGACTTGTCGTCGAAGTAGATCTTGTCGATCGTGCCACCGGTGGTGACGACCAGGAGCTCTTCCATCATGTGCATGCGCGAAACCAGGACAGGTGCAGCGGCGCGGGGCCGGGAACGCAGATGATACGGCCCGGGAGGCGCAGCGTCAGCGTCGCCTGCCGAAGCGCGCACGCAGGCCCGGCAGGCTGGCGGCGAAGATCACGGTCAGTGCCAGGGCAATCTCGAGCAAGGCCAGCCAGCGCGTTTCCGGGTGGCTCCAGGCGCTCATCACGCCATGGCTGAACCAGCCCAGCGCCAGCACGGAGGCCCAGAACCCTGCCTTGCGCCAGCCCAGGCGCAGGGCGATGGCCAGTGCAAGCGGTGGGGCGGTGAACACCAGCTGGGTGGCCAGCCAGTGCTTGTCGTTGATGAACCAGCCTGCAAACAGCGCGGCCAGACCCATCAGGGCCAGCAGCAGAACCGTACGCGGCGCGGCGTTCATCGGGCCAGCCGCTGCGCGATATCGGCGACGCGACGGCCCAGCGCCCGCGCCAGCACCGCCTCATCATCGGTCGGCTGCGGGTCATCGGCCGCTCCCGCCACATGGCTGGCGCCGTAGGGCGTGCCGCCGCTGGTGGTGTGGCTCAAACCCGGTTCGGTGAACGGAATGCCGACGATCAGGCAGCCGTGATGCAGCAACGGCACCTGCATGGTCAGCAGGGTCGATTCCTGCCCGCCGTGCATTGATGCGGTCGAGGTGAACACGCCGGCGGGCTTGCCCGCAAGCGTGCCATTGACCCATTCAGCACCGAGTCCATCGAGGAAGTGCTTGACCGGCGCGGCCATGTTGCCGAACCGCGTCGGACTGCCCAGCAGCAGCCCCTGGCAGTCGGCCAGATCCTGCACGCTCACGTAGGGGGCGCCATCGTCGGGCACCGGCGGCTGTGCGGTCTGGGTCACGGCCGCCACCGGCGGCACCGTGCGCAGCCGCGCCACCATTCCCGGCACCTCGCCGATTCCCCGCGCGATCTGGCGCGCCAGCCGTGCCACCGAGCCACCGCGGCTGTAGTAAAGCACCAGGATCTCGCCCATCGTGCCCAGGTCTCCTCATCGTGTGGACGCCAGTATGGCTATCCTGCGTGCATTCCGCATCGGGTACCCTTGCGCCGATGGAACCTCTGGATACGCTCAACCTATGGATGGAACGCGCGCGCGATCGTGCGCGTGCCGCCAGCTTCGGCCGCTTCCTGTGGCACCGCTTTCTCGATGACCGCCTGTTCCAGGCGGCCGCCGCACTGGCCTACACCACGGTATTCGCCCTGGTTCCGCTGGCGATCGTGGTGTTCGGCGTGCTTTCGGCCTTCCCGGTCTTCGACCGCTGGAGCGATCAGCTCAGCGACTATGTCTTCTCCAACTTCGTGCCCAATGCCGCACGCGCCGCCGAAGGCTACCTGCGGCAGTTCTCGGCCAGCGCTGGCCAGCTCACCGCGGCCGGCTTCATCGCCCTGGTCGTCTCGCTGCTGATCACCCTCAACAGCGTGGAAGAGACGTTCAACAAGATCTGGCGGGTCGGATCGACCCGGCCCAAGCTGACCCGCTTCCTGGTCTACTGGACCGTGCTGACCCTGGGCGCGATGCTTGCCGCCGCCTCGCTGGCAGTGTCGGCACGGGTACTGGCAATGCCGCTGTTCGGGACCCAGGAGGGGCGCTGGCTGGCCGACCTGTCGCTGCGGCTGGCACCGGTGCTGATCGAATTCGTCTGCATCAGCCTGATGTTCCGGGTCGTGCCGCACCATACGGTGAAATGGCGGCACGCCGTCCCCGGCGCGATCCTGGCGGCGGTGATCCTGGAGCTGGTGAAGTGGGGCATCGGTGCCTACCTGGGCAGTTTCCAGTCCTACCAGAAGCTCTATGGCACGGTCGCGTTCGTGCCGATCCTGCTGCTGTGGATCTATCTGTGCTGGGTGGCGGTGCTGCTTGGCGCATCGCTGGCATCGTCGATGGCGGCGTTCCGCTACCAGCCGGTCGAGCTGCGCCTGCCGCAGGGCTATGAATTCTATGGGCTGCTGCGCCTGCTCGGCCGCTTCCACCAGGCGCGTGCCCGGGGCAGGGGGCTGGCCGATGACGAGATCCTGCGGCTGGAGCCGATGCTGACCGACTCGCTGCTGCAGGACCTGGCCTGCAAACTGGAGGCCATCGGCCTGCTGCGCCGCGACGAGCGGGGTGAATGGCTGCTCGCGCGCGACCTGGACCAGGTCAGCCTGGCCGATCTGTACGAATGCACCCAACTGCGCATCCCGGTGGCGGAGCAGCATCTGCCCTACCGCGAAGACAGCCTGGGCCAGGCCGCGCTGGCGGCGCTGGATGAACTGCGCCTGCCTCTGCGTGAGCGCCTCAAGCGTCGCGTCAGCGATATCTATCCCGATTCCGGAGACACCCCATGACCCGCACGACTCCGCTGCTGCTGGCAGTTCCATTGGCCGTGGCGCTTGCCCTGGCGGCCTGCAAGCCTGCGCAGGACGCGACCCCGGCCAGCAGCCAGCCACCGGCCCAGGCTCCCGCACCGGCGGCACCGCCTGCGGCCGAGGACACGCCGGCCGAGCGTGTCACGGCCGAGTTCCCCACGTTGAAGATGAAGGCCGTCGATGGCAGCGAGTACGACCTGGCGGCCCATCGGGGCAAGTGGGTGGTGGTGAATTTCTGGGCCACGTGGTGCGCACCATGCCGCAAGGAGATGCCGGAGTTGTCCGCGCTGCACGCCATGCGCAGCAACATCGAAGTGGTCGGCCTGGCCTATGAGGACATCGAGGTGCCGGAGATGCAGTCGTTCCTGACCAAGCATCCGGTGACCTATCCGATCGTGATCGTCGATCCGTTCGATCCGCCGGCGGACTTCGCCACGCCGCGGGGGCTGCCGCTGACGCATCTGATCGATCCGCAAGGGCGGTTGGCGCACAGCTTCCTAGGCCCGGTTACGGCGGCCGACATCGAGAAGCAGATCGCGGCTGCGAAGTAGTGGGTGTGCCGGCAGGGCCTGCGGCCCTGCACCCGCTACGCGCAACAGCAACAGCAACGGCAACAGCCGAAGCAGAAGCAGGTTCCCTGAGGGATGGCGGGGTGGGCCCGGTTGCGGGGGACGCCGTAAACCCATCCATGGGGGCTTGGCCGCGGCATCCATGCCGCGGACACCCCCGCAACCGGACCCACCCCGCCTTCGACAGTCTCCTGCGATCTGTCGGAACGGCTATTGGGTCAGATCCGTTTTCCTGCGGAAAACGGCTCTGACCCCAATTTGGATTTCGCTATCCGAGAGATTCCATCACGCATGGCGTGGATCTATCAGATTGCAGATATCTGTCAGAGGTGGGGCGGTGTCGGAGTGCGGGGTGTCAGCCGCATGGATGCGGCTGCCAAGCCTACAGGGACGTACTTGCGGCGTCCCCGCACTCCGACACCGCCCCGCCACCCCGCGGTATGTCTGCCGTTGCCGTTGCCGTTGCCGTTGCCGTTGCTTCTGCCGTTGCTCGTAGCGGGTGCAGGGCCGCAGGCCCTGCAGACAACCCCTACTCCTCGACCGGGAAGTCCTCGATCGGCTTCAGCACATCGTAGTGCTCGCGATGCAGCTTGCCCTTCAGCTTCGGCAGCTCCGGCAGAGGCGCGTCCACGCGGGTGTCGGGCAACCGGTCCAGCAGGTTGCGTACCAGGGTCAGCCTGCCCAGCCGCTGGTCGTTGAAGTCCACCAGGGTCCACGGCGCGCCTTCGCGATGGGTGGCACGCAGCATGGCCTCCCGTGCTTCGGTATAGGCGCTGTACTTGCTGCGCGATTTCAGGTCGACCGGTGACAGCTTCCAGCCCTTGAGGGGATCGATATGGCGCTCGGCGAAGCGCTTCTCCTGCTGCTCCTGGTCCACGCACAGCCAGTACTTGAACAACAGGATGCCGTCATCCACCAGCAGCTGCTCGAACACCGGGGCCTGGCGCAGGAACTGCTGGTACTCGCTCTCGCTGCAGTAGCCCATGACCCGCTCGACACCTGCGCGGTTGTACCAGCTTCGATCCATCAGCACGATCTCACCCGCCGCCGGAAGGTGCCCGACGTAGCGCTGGAAGTACCACTGTGTCGCCTCGCGGTCGGTCGGCTTGGGCAGCGCCACCACCCGGCATTGGCGCGGATTGAGGTGCTGGCTGATGGCCTGGATCGCGCCGCCCTTGCCGGCGGTGTCGCGGCCTTCGAACAGCACCAGCAGCCGCTGCCCGCTGTGCTGTACCCAGCGGGCCATCGCGGTCAGTTCCAGCTGCAACGGCAGCAGCAGTTCGTCGTAGTCCTTGCGTTTGAGCTTGCCCATCGTCATGCCGCGCGGAAAGGAGGGCCCAGCCTAGCGCAGCGGTTGCTCAGGCGCCGTCGACGCCCTGCCAGCCCTGCTCGTGCGCCAGCTGTTGCAGCAGTGCCGAAAGGTCGTGGGCGAAACCGGCCATGTCGAACACGCCGCTACGCGCGCGGGCCTGTGCCAGTTCGGCGCGCAGTGCGGCCAGCGCTGCCGGATCGTTGCCGAGCGCACGGGCGGTGGCGATGAACGCCGCATCGTCGGCAACGTTCATCCGTGCCAGGCCCAGGTGATGGTTGAGGCTGCCGGCCACGCGCGCGGCGAAGGTCTCGCCCGGGCAGGTGAGTACCGGGCAGCCCGCCCACAGTGCGTCGGAGGCCGTGGTGTGCGCGTTGTACGGGTGTGTATCCAGGAACAGATCGGCCAGTTGATAGCGGGCCAGATACTGCGGATGCGGCAGCTTGGGCATGAACACCAGCCGCGCCGGGTCCAGACCCGCTGCCTGCGCCGCTGCCCGCAGGCGCGCATCGGCCTGGCCGGGGCCGGACAACAGCCATAGAACGCTGCCAGGCACCGCCGCCAGGACGGCGAACGCCCGCCCCATGCTGCGCGGGTTGAGCTTGTAGCTGTTGTTGAAGCAGCAGAACACCACGCCGTGTCCGGGCAGGCCGCACGCGGCGCGATCCGGTGCCGGCCCGAGCGCGCGGGTGTTGTCCGAGGGCTGGAACGCGCGCGGCAGGTACACCACGCGCTCGCTGTGGTGGGGCGCCAACGCCGCTGGCAGGACGAACGCATCGGCGATCACCGCATCCAGCCACGGTGCGCCGGATGTGCCGGGATAGGCCAGCCAGTTGAGTTGCAGCGGGGCAGGGCGCAGCGCCAGCACTTCCGGCGCGCCGCCACCGCCCCAGCCACGCAGGTCGAACAGCAGGTCGATGCCCTGTGCACGGATGGCGGCAGCGATGTCGGCATGGCGGCGCCCCGCCAGATCGTGCAGCCGGGTTGCCGCCTGCAGCCGCTGGCGGATGCGGCTGCCATCGTCCCGGTTCAGTGCGAACAGATGCAACTGCAGTTCCGGGTGGCGGCCCAGCTGCTCGAACAGGGCAACGGTCAACAACCCGGTCGGATGTGCGCCGAAGCCGTTGGAGAGGAAGCCGATCCGCAGGGCTCCCTGTGTCCGTACCTTCACAGCGGGCATCGGCCGCACCGATGCGGCCACCGCTGCGGCGCGCGTGCGGGCGCAGGCCAGCTGCTCGGCGGCGCTGGCGTCTTCGCTGAGGAAGGCAAAGGGCTCGACCGCGCCCTGCCCGGTCGCGACCGCGCCGCGCACCTGCGCAGCCAGGGCCTCCACGTCCTGCCAGTCGCACAGGCGGCGTTGCCATGCCAGTCGCTGGGCGGCGATATAGGGTTCGTCGGGCATCAGCCCATGTGCACGCCGGTACGCGGCCGCCGCGCCCTCGGGGTCGCCGGCATCTTCCAGGGCATGGCCCAGCCACAGCGCGATGCCGGGATGCTCCGGAGCGCGCGCTGAAGCCTGTCCCAGCAGCGTCGCAGCGTCGGCGTGCGCACCGGCCATCCATGCCACGCGACCCAGCCGGGCCAGTGCCTCGGGATGGTCCGGCCGCAGCTGCAGCGCACGCCGTGCGGCCTGCTCGCCTGCGCCGATGTCGCCGGCTTCCAGTTCCAGATCGGCCAGCATCACCCAGGCGACGAAGTCACCGGGCTGGCGCGCGATCGCCTGCTGCAGTTGTTGCCGCTGCTGCCAGGCCGACATCGACGTCAGCCCGCCGACAGCTGGGCCAGGGCATCCACCTGGTGCTCGTGGCTGAGGCGCTGCAGCAGCGGGTCCAGATCGCCGGCGAGGATGTTGGGCAGGTCATACAGGGTCAGGCCTTCCACACGATGATCGGTGATCCGCCCCTGCGGGAAATTGTAGGTGCGGATGCGCTGGCTGCGATCGCCACTGCCGACCTGCAGGCGGCGCGATTCGGCCTGCGCGGCGTCCTGGCGCTGGCGCTCGGCGTCGAGCAGCTGCGCCTTCAGGCGTTTCATCGCCTTGTCGCGGTTCGCGTGCTGGCTGCGTTCGGTCTGGCATTCCACCACCACGCCGGTCGGCACGTGGGTGATGCGGATCGCCGACTCGGTCTTGTTGACGTGCTGGCCACCGGCACCGGATGAGCGGAAGGTGTCGACCTTCAGGTCGGCGGGGTTGATGACGATGTCATCGACTTCGTCCGCTTCCGGAATGATCGCCACGGTAGCCGCCGAGGTGTGGATGCGGCCCTGCGATTCGGTGGCGGGCACGCGCTGCACGCGGTGCGTGCCGGATTCGAATTTCAGCCGCGAGAAGGCGCCACGGCCGACCACGCGCGCCACCACTTCCTTGTAGCCGCCGTGCTCGCCGGGGTTGTCGGACTCGATCTCGACTTTCCAGCCCTGGCGCTCGGCATAGCGCGCGTACATGCGGAACAGGTCGCCGGCGAAGATCGCTGCTTCGTCGCCACCGGTACCGGCGCGGACTTCCAGGAACAGATTGCCCTCGTCACGTGGGTCGCGGGGCACCAGCAGCAAGGCCAGCTCCTGCTCCAGTTCCTGCAGGCGCGCCTGGGCCGAGGCGATTTCCTCATCGGCCAGCTCGCGCAGGTCCGGATCGGCGCGCATGCCCTCGGCGGCGGCCAGGTCGGCCTTGGCGCGCGCCTCGTCGGCCAGTGCGGTGGCGACCGGTTCAAGTTGGGCGAATTCGCGCGAAAGGTCGCGGAAACGGGTGTTGTCGGCGACCACGTCGGGTTCGGCGAGCAGGCGTTCCAGTTCTTCGCGGCGCTCGGCCAGCGCTTCCAGCTTACGGCGCAGGGTCGGCGTCATCGGTTCTCACGGGTGGGTGGCGGTAACCCGGCGTGGCCGGGAACAGGCGCTCGGCGGCGCGGGTCAGGTCGGCATCGCCGCTCAGCGCGGCCGCGCGCAAGGCAGCGGTCGGGGGGTGCAGGAGCCGGTTGGTCAGGCCGTGGGCCAGCAGTTCCATGACCTCTTCGGCCGGCTTGCCGTTGGCCAGCTGCTGACGGGCACGTTCGAGCAGCTCGGCGCGGGTGGCGTCGCCGAAGGCACGCAGTTGCCGCAGCGGCGCGTGGTGGGCGCCGGCCTGCAGGGTCTCGACGAAGCGCGATACCTGCAGGTCGATGATCGCTTCGGCTTCGGCGGCCGCCTCGCGACGGCCGCGTCGATTGTCTTCCACCGCGCGTTCCAGATCGTCCACGGTGTACAGGAAGGCATCGTTGAGCGTGCCGACCTCAGCCTCGATGTCGCGTGGCACGGCCAGATCGAACAGCAGCATCGGCTTGTGCCGGCGTGCACGCAGTGCATTGGCCACGGTCTCGCGGTGGATCACCGGTTCGCGTGCGGCGGTGGCCGAGAACACGATGTCGGCCTCGGCCAGATGGCGTTCAAGCTCGGTCAGCGGCAGGGCCACGCCGCCATGACGGCTGGCCAGTTCCTGCGCATGGGCGATCGTGCGGTTGGCGATCAGCAGCCGCCGCACCTTGCCTTCGCTGAGGTGGCGGGCGGCCAGCTCGATGGTTTCCCCCGCACCGACCAGCAGCACGGTGGAATCATCCAGGCGGGCAAAGGCATTCTGCGCCAGGCGCACCGCGGCCGAGGCGACCGACACCGGGTTGGCGCCGACCTGGGTATCGGTGCGCGCACGCTTGGCCACGGAGAACGTCTGCTGGAACAGCCGGTCCAGGCGCTGGCCAAGCAGACCGTGGTCGCGCGCGGTTGACCAGGCATCCTTCACCTGGCCCAGGATCTGCGGTTCACCCAGCACCATCGAGTCCAGGCCCGTCGCGACCCGGAACAGGTGGCGCACGGCGTCGGCATCAGCATGCTGGTACAGGTAGCCCTGCAGGTCGCCGGCCTGGCTGCGCAGCCACTGGTCCAGCGCCTGCGCCGAATCGGCCACCGCGTACAGTTCCGTGCGGTTGCAGGTGGACAGCAGCACCGCCTCGGCGATCTGCGGGGTGTCGCGCAGCGAACCGAGCGCGCGCGGCAAGGCATCGCCGGCGAAGGCCGCGCGCTCGCGCAGTTCCACCGGCGCGGTCTGGTGATTCAGTCCGAGCACCCACAGGGTCATTGTTCAGTTGCTTGCGATAAGCTGCTGGCCATTGGACGACATTTTAAGGCCCCGATGCCGACGATGCCCGCATTGATTCGCATCCCCAGTGTTCTGCTGCTGTCCCTGGCGTGCAGCCAGGCCCTGTCGGCGGCGCCCGCCAAGCCCCCGGCGCGGGGCGCCGCCACCGAGGAACTGGCACTGGAGCCGGTGATGGCCGGCGAGTTCGCCCTGCAGGCCGGCAAGCTGGCCGAGGCGGCGCGCTGGTACCTGCAGGCCGCCCAGCGCAGCGACGGCGATGCCGGCCTAGCCGAGCGCGCGACCCGTATTTCCATGCTGGCCAACGACGATGCCAGCGCCGCCCAGGGCCTGGCCCTGTGGCAGCAGCGCGCGCCACGGTCGCTGGCCATGCGCAGCGCGGCCGGTGCGCTGGCGATGCGCCAGGGCGACGTGAAGGCGGCCCGCAGCGAGCTGCAGAGCCTGCTGCAGGACAGCGATGACCGTGGCTGGAAGTTTGCCCTGGCCGCGCTGGTCGGCGGTGGGCGCGATCCGGCCGTGCCGGCGCAGGTGCTGGGCGAGCTGGTCGATGCCAACGCCATCCCGCCGAAGATCGAGGCCTGGCAGGAATTCGGTCGCCTGGCGCTGCGGATGGAAAAGCCGGAGCTGGCACGGCGCATGATCGATGAGGTGGTCAAGCGCTTCCCGGAAGAGCCGCGCGTGGCGTTGCTGCGCGCCAGCCAGCTGCAGCAGGCTGGGCAGACCGATCGCGCGCTGGCGCTGCTGCGCGAGGTCGAACCGAAGACCCGCCAGGATCCGGAACTGCGCAACGCGGTGGCCATTGCCTACGACAGCCTGAACCAGCCGGCCGCCGCCGAGCGGGTGCTGGCGGTAGGGCCGCAGGACGTGCAGACCTGGGGAATGCGGGCGTCGCTGCTGGCCAAGCAGGGAGACAAGGCGGCCCTTTCCAACCTGTACAGCGAGCTGTCGCGGCAGGCCGCCAAACCGGACCCGGCGCAGCGCCTGCTGCTGGGCAAGATCGCGGAGTATCTGAAGCGTTATCCGGAAGCGGTGCAGTGGTATCACAGCGTGCCGGGCGGCGACGAACTGAGCGAGGCCCGCCTGCGGGCGGCGAGCGCACAGGCGCTTGCCGGGCGCCAGAGCCTGGCGCTGGACGAGGTACACGCGATCCAGTCCGATGCCGGCGTGGACGATGAGGTGCGCCGCGACGCCTATCTGCTGGAAGCGGAACTGCGGCAGCGCGCCAGCGACGATGCAGGTGAACTGGATGCGCTGGCCCGCGGTCTGGCCGCTTACCCGGACGAGAATGCACTGCTGTACGCGCGTGCGTTGGCCTGGGAACGCCGTGATGATATTGCCCGTGCCGAGGCCGACCTGCGCAAGATCCTGATCACCGAGCCGGAGAACGTGCCGGCGCTGAATGCGCTGGGCTACACCCTGGCCGATCGCACCGGTCGCTACCAGGAGGCGCTGGAACTGATCGACCGTGCCCGCGTGGCCGAGCCGGACAATGCCGCCATCGTCGACAGCTATGGCTGGGTGCTGTATCGCCTGGGCCGCAACGAAGAGGCGCTGGTGCAGCTGCGTCGTGCGTGGACCCTGGCCAAGGATCCGGAGATCGCCGCACACGTCGGCGAAGTGCTGTGGGTGCTCGGCCGGCATGACGAGGCCCGCCACTTCTTCGAGGAAGCGGCCAGGCTCGACCCCGACAACCGCGCGCTGCAGCGTGCCCGCGAGAAATTCAATCCATGAGTGTTTCCCTGTTCCGGCCGCTGCTGTTGGCAGTGGCGACCGTCGCCATGACTGCCTGTACGTCGCTGGGCACCCAGAAGACACCGGCGCCGGCCGTGGTCGAGACCGTGTCGGCGGAAGCGGCACAGGCCGAAGCCGCTCGGGTAGCGGCGCTGCAGGCGCAGCCGGAGTGGTCCTTCCAGGGCCGGGTAGCGGTCAGCAAGGGCAAGGACGGTGGCAGTGGACGCATCGACTGGCAGCAGGCCGGGCGGCGCTACGTGATCGAGCTCAGTGCACCCGTGACCCGTCAGAGCTGGAAGCTGACCGGCGACAGCCAGCATGGAGGCGGTCGCCTGGAGGGACTGGCCGGCGGCCCGCGTGAAGGCGAGGACGCGCAGCAGCTGCTGCTGGAGGCCACGGGCTGGGAAATCCCGGTCAACTCCCTGCCCGAGTGGGTGCGTGGGCTGGCGGTTGCCGATCCCGCCGGCGCGGGCAAGGTCGAGCGTGATGGCGAAGGCCGCCCGCGCCGCATGCAGCAGATGGGCTGGCAGATCCAGTACCTGGACTGGTACCCCGCCGAGGCCGGGCGCCCGTCCCTGCCGCGCCGGATCGAAGCCAGCAGCGGAGACGCCAAGGTCCGCCTGCTGGTGGACCAGTGGGGGCAGGGCGCGCCATGAGCGCGGGTGCGGAGGATGCGGGCTGGTCCTGGTGGCCGGCCCCGGCCAAGCTGAACCTGTTCCTTCATATCACCGGCCGCCGCGCCGACGGCTATCACGAGCTGCAGACCGTGTTCCGCCTGCTGGATTGGGGGGACCGCATCGGCCTGCGCCTGCGTGAAGACGGCCAGGTACGTCGGCAGGGTGAGGGATTGCCGGGTGTGGACGAGGCCGACGATTTGGCCGTACGTGCCGCCCGCATGCTGAAAGAGGTCGCCAACATCGACCAAGGTGTCGACATCATCGTCGAAAAGCATATTTCGGCCGGTGGTGGGTTCGGCGGTGGGTCATCCGACGCTGCCACCGTGCTGGTGGCACTGAACCGGCTCTGGAACGCCGCTCTGGACGAGGACGCGTTGGCCGCGCTGGGCCTGCGCCTCGGCGCGGATGTGCCGGTGTTCGTGCGTGGCCGTAACGCCTGGGCCGAAGGTGTGGGAGAGCGGCTGCAGCCGATCACCCTGGCACCGGCCTGGTATGTGGTGGTCGAGCCCGGCGTTCATGTTCCGACCCCGGTCCTGTTCGCAGCCCCGGATTTGACGCGCGACAGCCCAGTGGCGAAAATAGACGACTTCGCTTCCGGGGCCTTGGTCGGGAACGCGTTCGAACCGGTGCTGCGCCGCCGCGAGCCTGCCGTCGAGGCAGCACTTGCCGCGTTGAGCGACATCGGTACCGCGCGACTGACCGGTTCTGGAAGTGGTTGTT
Source organism: Stenotrophomonas sp. B2 (assembly GCF_014947095.1). Classification (NCBI taxonomy): domain Bacteria; kingdom Pseudomonadati; phylum Pseudomonadota; class Gammaproteobacteria; order Lysobacterales; family Lysobacteraceae; genus Stenotrophomonas; species Stenotrophomonas sp. B2. Next base: position 256,922 of record NZ_JADCQA010000006.1, read on the forward strand.
TCGTCGAATTCGCATCGCAGACTGCCGCACAGCAGGGGCGGGCGAAGTTGCCGAAGGAGTTGCGGGCCAGGGTGGCTGCGGGCGTTGCGCGTTCGCCGCTGCTGGATGCACTCGAGCAACACTGATTTCAAATGCAGGGGCGTCGCCAAGAGGCCCAAGGCACCAGGTTTTGATCCTGGCATTCGTAGGTTCGAATCCTACCGCCCCTGCCAATGCGGCTGTGTCCGCGCCTTCAGCGCATCATCCGCGCGGGACGTGGAAACAACCGCGGTGTTGTCAGCAGCAAGGGTCCGGCATGGTCCTTGCCGCCACCGGATCCCCGCCACTCGTCCCCGCCCGAGACAATCATGATGCAAGAGTCCCCGAACCTGCTGGTCTTTTCCGGCAACGCCAACAAACGTCTGGCGCAGAACATCTGCAAGGAACTGGGGGTTCGCCCGGGCAAGGCGCTGGTCTCTCATTTCTCCGATGGAGAAGTGCAGGTGGAGATCGAAGAGAACGTCCGTAAGCAGGACGTGTTCGTGATCCAGCCGACCTGCGCGCCGAGCGCGGAAAACCTGATGGAACTGCTGGTGCTGATCGACGCGCTCAAGCGCGCATCGGTGAACAGCGTGACCGCCGTGGTGCCGTACTTCGGTTACTCGCGCCAGGATCGCCGCATGCGTTCCTCGCGTGTGCCGATCACCGCCAAGCTGGCGGCGAAGATGTTCAGCACCGCTGGCGCTGATCGCGTGCTGACGGTCGACCTGCACGCCGACCAGATCCAGGGCTTCTTTGATATTCCGGTCGACAACGTTTATGCCTCCCCGCTGCTGCTGGCCGACATCTGGCGCGCCTACGGCACGGAAAACCTGATCGTGGTGTCGCCGGACGTGGGCGGCGTGGTCCGCGCCCGTGCCGTGGCCAAGCGCCTGGATGATGCCGACCTGGCGATCATCGACAAGCGCCGTCCGCGTGCCAACGTCTCCACCGTGATGAACATCATCGGTGACGTCGAAGGCAAGACCTGCGTGATGGTCGATGACATCGTCGACACCGCCGGCACCCTGTGCGCCGCTGCCGCTGCCCTGAAGGCGCGCGGTGCGCTCAAGGTCGCCGCCTACTGCACCCACGCGGTGCTGTCGGGCCCGGCGGTGGACAACATCACCAATTCCCAGCTCGACGAGCTGGTGGTGACCGATACCATCCCGCTGAAGGACGCAGCGCGGGTGTGCAGCAAGATCCGCCAGCTGAGCGTGGCGGAGATGCTGGCCGAAACGATGCGCCGCATCGCCTTCGGCGAGTCGGTCAGCTCGCTGTACGTGGACTGAGTTTTTCGTCCCTGCCGGCAACGGCAAGGACTTCCCCGGATGCTTCTGGTCGCGGAAGCATCTTCAATCGCCAAGCCGCAGGGCAAGGCAACAACCTGAGTAGTCGAAAATGTCGAAGACCCATGAAATCAAGGTCACCAAGCGTGAACTGCAGCGTAAGGGTGCGAGCCGCCGCCTGCGTCACGCCGGTGTGATCCCGGCCATCGTGTACGGCGGCAACGCCGAGCCGGTCGCCATCAGCCTGGACCACAACGAAATCTGGCTGGCCCAGCAGAACGAGTGGTTCTATGCCTCGATCCTGGACCTGAACCTGGACGGCCAGGTGCAGAAGGTCCTGCTGCGTGACATGCAGCGCCATCCGTACAAGCAGCTGATCATGCACCTGGACTTCCAGCGCGTGAACGAGAACGAAGCCCTGACCGCTTCGGTCCCGCTGCACTTCATCAACGAAGACACCTCGCCGGCTGGCAAGGCTGCCGACGTCGTGGTCACCCACGAACTGAAGGAAGTGACCATCAGCTGCCTGCCGAAGGACCTGCCGGAGTCGATCGAAGTCGACCTGGCCGACCTGGCTGCTGGCGACGTGGTGTACCTGTCCAACATCAAGCTGCCGAAGGGCGTGGAAATCCCGGCCCTGGCGCTGGGCAAGGACCACGACGACGCGATCGTCACCGCCAAGCACGGCAAGGAAGACGCTGCCGACGCTGAAGAAGCACCGGCCGCCGAGTAATGCCCCCGCGGCGCCAGCTCCGGCAGGCGCCGCCCCGGCCTCAACAGGCAGATCCCATGGCAGGACTGCGGCTGATCGTCGGTCTGGGCAATCCCGGATCGGAGCACGCCCGGACCCGGCACAATGCCGGGTTTCATTTCGTTGAGGCCCTGGCGGAAAAGGCAGGGGCGCGATGGAACGTGGACAGCAAGCTGTTCGGCGAGACCGCCAAGGTCGAGATCGCCGGGCAGACGGTATGGCTGCTCAAGCCTGCCACTTTCATGAACCTCAGTGGCAAATCGGTCACCGCCGCGCAGCGGTTCTGGAAGATCGAGCCCGAGGAAACCCTGTTGGCGCATGATGAACTGGACCTCCCGCCCGGTGTGGCGCGGCTCAAGTTCGACGGCGGTCATGGCGGCCAGAATGGCCTGCGTGACACCATCCGCCTGCTGGGTCACGGCAAGTTCCATCGCCTGCGCGTGGGCATCGGCCATCCCGGCCACAAGGATCGCGTGGTGGGCTGGGTGCTGGGCCGCCCGTCCAAGGACGACGACCTGCTGATCGCGCGCGCCATCGACGATGCGATCGACGTGATGCCGCTGGCCGTGCAGGGCGATTTCAATGAAGCGATGAAGCGCCTGAACACCCCGAAGTAGCTGCCAACCCCGGTTGGCACCCGCAATGATCGATTGAAACAGCTTGGGAAAGCGGCGCGCGCGCTGTTTTCCCAATCAATTTCACCCCAGAGGTTGTCAAAGATGGGTATCAAATGCGGCATCGTCGGCCTGCCCAACGTCGGCAAGTCGACCCTGTTCAACGCGCTGACCAAGGCGGGCATCGCCGCGGCGAACTTCCCGTTCTGCACCATCGAACCGAACGTCGGCATCGTGCCGGTGCCGGACCCGCGCCTGAACGAGCTGGCAGCGATCATCAACCCGCAGAAGGTCATTCCGACCGCCGTGGAATTCGTCGACATCGCCGGCCTGGTCGCCGGTGCTGCCAGCGGCGAAGGACTGGGCAACAAGTTCCTCGCGCACATCCGCGAAGTCGATGCGATCACCCACGTGGTGCGCTGCTTCGAGAACGCCGACGTCATCCATGTCAACAACAAGGTCGATCCCATTTCGGATATCGAAACCATCGATACCGAACTGGCCCTGGCTGATCTGGACAGCGTCGAGAAGGCGCTGAACCGCGCCGAGCGCGCTGCCAAGGGTGGCGACAAGGAGGCCGCCGCGCGCAAGCCGGTGCTGGCCAAGCTGCAAGCTGCGCTTTCTGACGGCAAGTCCGGCCGTTCGGTGGGTCTGGACGAGGAAGAGAAGGCGCTGGTGCGCGACCTGTTCCTGCTGACCCTGAAGCCGGTGATGTACATCGCCAACGTGCTGGAGGACGGGTTCGAGAACAACCCGCACCTGGAAGCCGTGCGCGCGCACGCTGCCGCCGAGGGCGCGCAGGTGGTGCCGGTGTCCGCCGCGATCGAGGAAGAACTGTCGCAGCTTGACGATGAGGATCGCGACACGTTCCTGGCCGACCTGGGCCTGAGCGAGCCGGGCCTGAACCGCGTGATCAACGCGGCCTACAGCCTGCTGGGCCTGCAGACCTACTTCACCGCCGGCGTGAAGGAAGTCCGCGCCTGGACCGTACGCAAGGGCGCCACCGCCCCGCAGGCCGCCGCGGTCATCCACACCGACTTCGAGAAGGGCTTCATCCGCGCCGAAACCATCGCGTATGACGACTTCATCAAGTACAAGGGCGAAGCCGGTGCCAAGGAAGCCGGTCGCCTGCGCCTGGAAGGCAAGGAATACCGCGTGCAGGAAGGCGACGTGCTGCACTTCCGCTTCAACGTCTGATCCAGCGGCATCGGATCGACCGCGGACGCCCCGCCCCGAGCGGGGCGTCCGCGTTTCCGACATCCGTCTCTGCGCTGGACAAAAATTGACCATGCTCTGAAACGCCTGCGGCGCAACGTTCGCACACACTTGTCCACATCAAACCCCCACCGCTTTCCACGCGCGGTGTGGAAAACCCAGCGTGCCGCTGTAGCGCCGAGCCCATGCCCGGCTGATGCGAGCCGGAGCCGAGCATGGTCTCGGCTCTACAGAAGCTTGTCCGCACGCCGTGGACAAAATTTCACCGCGCTTGGAAACGCCTGCGCGACAACGCTCTCACCCACTTGTCCACATCAAGTTCCCATTGCCTTCCACGCGCCGTGTGGAAAACAATCGCGGCCGTGGACAAAAAATAACCACGCATGGAAACGCCTGCGGTACAAGGCTCGCACCTACTTGTCCACACCAAGCCCCCATCGCTTTCCACGCGTGGTGTGGAAAACCACGGCCAACAGCAGATTCCGATTTCGGACTTGTTGCATGGTGCGCGGCGCGGTGCTGCTTCAGGCTGGCCTCCGGCCCTTCCACTGACACGGGCGGCGCCATGCCTGTTCGCTATCCGGAGAGTTGCGATGACGACGCGAACGTATGGGTGGGTAGTGGCGATCGCGGCCCTCGGGTTGCTTCTGGCCTACGGCTGCCAATACATGGTCGTGCGGCCTGCACGAGGGAGTGCATCAGCCCCGGAGTGCAGTGCCGTCAGCCTGTTGAGTGCCATGCGCGAGCGGCTGCGACCCGAAGCGGACTTCAGCGAAAGCGGAGGTATCTACCTGGACTCTGTTGACCCGGAGGATCCAGAGGCACTGATCGCCTATGCAGCACTGGGCCGTTTCTGCCAGGAGCCAGCAGGACGACGCACCGATGAGGGGCAGGCCCTTGCCAGACGGCTTGCCCGGATCGCATCCAGCTTCATCGTCGGGGGAAGGCTTGAGCCCGGTCGCTACGTCCTGACCGCGGCCACGGATGGCTCCCGGGGCGATGAAGTGGTGGCAGTGTCACCGGAACACCTTGCACTGCTGCGGAGCATGAACACCCGCACGCTGGGGAGAGCAGTGATGCTGATGGACAGCAAGCGTCCCTACGGTGATATGCATTATTTCTACATCGACATGGCCCGCGCGCTGGGGGAGCCGGTTCCGCTGGACGCGAATGGTAATGCGACGTTCGCGCCGGGGGTGATTGCCCGGTACGACGAACTGCATGGACAGATGCTTGATGTGGTCCGTGTTTTCTGGCGCTTTGCGGAGCCGGTGCAGTCTGCGTCCTGAGCGGAACTGCACGCGGAAGGCGACGGAGGCCTGCGCCCCCGTCTTCCCGCCTGAGTTCAATGCAGCGGCACGCCTTACAGCGCGCTGCCGCCGAACTTGTGCGTGTACTGCAGATTGATCGTGCGGCCCACGCTGTCGAACCAGGAGACGTCGTAGTACGGGTACGCCGTGTATGTGGCGTCCTTCGGCGGCATCTTGTTGAACACGTTGACCACAGACAGAGACAGGCGCGAGTGGTCGTCGAAGCGATACTGCACCGACGCGTTGTAGCGGTACGTGGCCCTGATGTACGGGCTGTCGCCGCTGTCCCAGTCGAACACCTGGTCGTAGCTGTCCGAGGTGGGCAGCTTGCCCAGTCGCGAACCGTACACGGTGGCCGACCACGCATCCTTTTCCCACGTCACACTGACGCTGCTCTTGGTGCGTGGGATGTCGAAGCCGCTGTTCACCGCGAACTGGTCCTCGATCGTATCGCCGGTGTAGCGCTGGAAATCGTGCTTCTTCACCCAGGTGTGGCTGCCGTTGAAGATGAAGTCACCGATACCGGTCTGCAGGCGGTAGCGCAGGCCCGCATCGATGCCTGAGGTCGACTCGCGTGCCACGTTGATCGGATTCACGTGCACCCCGTACAGGCGGCCGTCGGCGGTCCGGGTCACCCGCGCCAGTGCGTCCACGCAGGTCGGTGACGTGATCTCGGCGTCGCCCAGGCGGCAGTTCGCTTCACTGGCCATGATCGTGCGCACGTCCATGTCCTGCACCTGCCTGCGCATGTCGATGTCGAACCAATCCACCGAAAGATCCAGCCCTGCGGCTGGCGACCAGACGAAGCCTGCGCTCCACGAGGTGCTGGTCTCCGGGTCCAGCTCGCGGTTGCCGCTGCGGCTGCGGATGACGTTGCGCTCGTAGTCCGAGCAGTCGTCGGCCTGTTCGGCGCGGCAGCTGTACAGGTCCTCGGCGCTGGTCTCGTCGTTGCCGGGGCCGGCAAACACGTAGTGCAGGTCCGGGGCGCGGAAGGCCGTGCCGTACGAGCCGCGCACCAGCAGGCTCTCGACCGGGCGCCACTCAAGGCCGCCGCTCCAGGTCGCCTTGCCGATCGTGTGGCCGGAGTAGCGGTACTGGTCATAGCGACCGGCCACGCTCAGGTTGATCGTCTCGTGCAGCGGCATGCGCAGCTCGGCGGCCGTTGCCCAGCGGTTGCGCGAACCCTTGCCGTCGGAATCCTTCCAGCTGTAGTAGTAGTACTGGGTCGCCAGCGGATCGGGATTCAGCGTGTAGGCCTGCTGGCCCACTTCCACGGTCGCGGCAAAACCGGCATCGCCGCCGGGCAGGGCGAACAGCGAGCCGTTGGTCAGGGTGAGGGCGGCCGTCTCGGTGCGGGACTTCGGGGTATAGGTGGTGCGTGCGGCGATCGCGTCGTACTCGGCGCGGGTCAGCGGGCGGTACAGCCGCGACGGGTCAGCGTTGTAGATCGGGAAGCCGTCGTCGTCCTCGCCCAGCTGCGGGCCCAGGAACAGGTCGTTGGCCCTGCCGGCGATGATCTGTGGCCAGCTGATCCGCGACTGGTACTGCGAATGGCTCAACGCCGCTTCGTAATCCCAGTTGCCGGCCAGGTTGCCCTTGAAGCCGGTAGTCACGCTGAAGGTCTTCTGCGTGCTGCGCACCATCGCGTTGCGCAGGCCACCCATTTCCTCGGGCGAGAACTGACGCTGCCAGAACTCGATTTCGCCGGTGGCTTCGTTGCTGAAGTAGCCCGACTCGTCGCCGTCGGCGGCCATGCGGCCCCACGACGTCACGTCGCGCATCAGCGCCAGCGTGTGGTAACCCATCTGCACGTCGGCGAACCACTGCTGGCCGTTGTCGAAGTCATAGCTCAGCGAGGCATAGCCGTTGGCGCCGCGGCGCTTGCTGAGGATGGTGCCGTAGCCGATCGACGCGTCGCTGCCGCAGTAGTAGCCGTAGCGGGGGCGGAAGGCATGGTAGGTGCTGCCCTGGTTCTGTCCGCTCAGGGCATCGCAGGTGGCCGCGCCCGGATCCAGGTAGTCATCGTTGTAGTCGGTGCGCAGGTAGGCACGGCGGGCGATGCGCGAGCCCTCGGTCGGCCCGTCCTGGGTCGAATCCTGGATGTCGCGCTCATAGGCCCACAGCGGCGTCTGCGACTGCAGCTCCACGCTGTACACCGCATTGAAGCGGCCCGCGCTGAACCCGCTGGACAGACTCATGTCGAAGGAATCGCCACCGCCTTCACTGGTGGTACCCATGCGCACGTCGACCGTGGTGCCGTCGGCCTTCTTCTTGAGGATGAAGTTGACCACGCCGGCGATCGCGTCCGAACCATAGATGGCCGAGGCGCTGCCGGTCAGTACTTCGATGCGGTCGATCATGCCCAGCGGAATGTTGGACACGTCGGTGAAGTTGCTGCGGCCCTGGAACGGCATCGGGAAATCGGCGATGCGGCGGCCGTTGACCAGCACCAGGGTGTGGTTGGGTCCCAGCCCGCGCAGGTCGACCTGCTGTGCACCCGGCGAGAAGTCGGCGCCGCTGGAGGATTGCTGGCTCTGCGTCTCGCCACCGTTCTGGGTCATTGCCCGCAGCACGTCGGGCACGGTGGTGAAGCCGCTGGAACGGATCTGTTCGGCGTCGATCACCGTGATCGGGGCGGGGCCCTCGACCTGGGCGCGCGGAATGCGTGAGCCGGTGACCTGCACCGCATCGAGCTGCCGTACCGGAGAGGAGGCCGGAGCCTGGGCCGCCGCAGAAGCGGCAAGGCCCATCAACGCCAGCTGGATCGACCACGCCATCGCCTGTCTACGCATGAGAAGTTCCCGGAAGTAATGCCGGCCCGCAGAGGAGGGGCCCATCCCCCATTCAGATTTCCGCAATGGGCGCCGGCATTTAACGCCTTTTTCATGCCCTTGACTACTGATGACCCATCTGGCAAAGAGTGAAAACGCTTGCAGGTCGTTTCTGTTCAGGGAGATCAAGATGCGACGGTTCCATCGAAGGCTGCATCACGTGCTTGCCGGCCTGGCAGTGCTGGTTCTCCTGGGCTCGCCGCTGGCCGCGTCCGCGCAGGACCTGCAGGGGCCGGGATTCGCCTATTACGAGACCGGCGATCTCGATGCCCCGCGACCGGGGCCGAGGGCGCCGGCGATGATGCTGATGGGCGGTGGAGAGTGGGTGCCGGAGGCGTTCCAGTGGTGGTTGAAGCAGGCCGGCAATGGCCGCGTGCTGATCCTGCGCGCCTCCGGCAGCGACGATCTGCAGGAGCGCCTGCACCATGACATCGGCGGCACCACCGCCGTGCAGACGCTGGTGTTCGACAGCCGTCGTGGCGCCGATGACCCGGCCGTACTGCGGGTGGTGGCCGCGGCCGATGCCATCTTCATCGCCGGCGGCGACCAGTCGCGCTACATCCGCTTCTGGAAGGGGACCGCACTCAACCGCGCGCTCAATGCCCACGTCCGTGCCGGCAAACCGATCGCCGGCACCAGTGCCGGACTGGCGATCCTCGGTGGCTATGCCTACGGCGCGCTTGACGGTGGCAGCGTCACCTCCGCCGCCGCGCTGGCCGACCCGATGGGCAGCGCGGTGACGATGGACAGTGGCTTCCTGCAGATGCCCTATCTGCAGCGGGTGGTCACCGACACCCACTTCGACCGGCGTGATCGTCTCGGTCGCCTGATCGTGTTCGTCGCCCGTGCCGCGCAGGACAGTGGCGACCCGGACATGATCGGCATCGGCGTGGACGAAGACACCGCGCTGTGCGTGGAGCCTGACGGACGCGCGCAGGTCTACAGCGCCGATGGTCATGGCAGGGTCTGGGTGGTCCGCCCGGGCCGTGGCGCGGACCGGCTGACCCAGGGCGAACCGCTGCGTTTCCACGCTGTGCCGGTTACCGTGGTGGCAAGCGGTGGCCGCATGCGGCTGGACGACTTCCAGGCCGACGCCGACTATCACGCAGCGGTCGATGTTGACGGTGGCCGGATTGAACTGATCCGTCGCTGACCGCTGCTGCCGGCCGCGCGCCGGCGCTTCCCTTCAGGCATCTCGTCGAGCCTGCTCGATGCCATCGCTTCCATTTCCGGAGATATCGATGAAGCTTCATCTGGCGCTGTCTGCGCTGCTGTCCCTGCCGTTGCTCGCCCATGCTGCGCCGGATGCGTCGCCCCTGCTGGTCATCCATGGCGGTGCCGGCGTCGAGCGCAAGGACCTGTCCGCCGCCGAGGAGAAGGCGGCACGTGCGGCACTCCGTGCGGCGCTGCTGAAGGGGCATGCCGAGCTGGCAGCCGGTCGCCCTGCACTGGCGGCGGTCACCGCAGCGATCACCGTTCTCGAGGACGATCCCACGTTCAATGCCGGCAAAGGCGCGGTGTTCACCCACGACGGGCGCAACGAGCTGGACGCGGCCGTGATGGATGGCGCCACCCGGGCGGCCGGCGCGGTGGCCGGCGTGCAGCGCGTACGCAACCCGATCCTGCTGGCAACGGCCGTGATGCAGGGATCGAAACACGTGATGATGGTCGGGCAGGGCGCTGAGGCGTTCGCCGTCGAGCAGGGCATGACCCTGGTCGATCCTTCGTACTTCCGCACCGACAAGCGCTGGCAGCAGCTGCAGCGCGCACTGAAGGAGGAGGCCGGCGGCCAGGCCCACGCCGACCTGCAAACGGCCCGGCACTTCGGCACGGTCGGTGCGGTTGCGCTGGATGCGCAGGGGCGCCTGGCAGCGGGGACCTCCACCGGAGGAATGACCAACAAGCGCTACGGGCGCGTCGGCGATTCGCCGATCATCGGCGCCGGCACCTGGGCCGATGCACGCTGTGCGGTGTCGGGAACCGGGTGGGGCGAGTACTACATCCGCACCGCTGCCGCGCACGAGATCTGCGCGCGTATCCGCTACCAGGGCCAGTCGCCGGCGGAGGCGGGCAGGGGCGTGATCAACGAGGCGATTCCGCAGATGGGTGGGGATGGCGGTGCGATCGTGCTCTCCGCCGATGGAAAAGCGGCCACGCCGTTCAACACGCAGGGCATGTACCGCGGCTGGATCGGTGCCGACGGCGTTCCGCATGTGGCGATCTTCGCCGACGAGGCCTTGGCACTGCCCGGGCAATAGGCTTGCGTATCAAAGGGTTTGCGACGCATGTGAAAAAAAGTGAAAAAAAGCGTTGACAGGCCCCCGCTTCATCTCCAGAATTGCGGGCTCACCACCACACACCGCAACGCTTCGGCGGCACGGGATGGGGTTGAAACGGAGGGATACCCAAGCGGCCAACGGGGGCAGACTGTAAATCTGCTGGCTTACGCCTTCGGTGGTTCGAATCCACCTCCCTCCACCAGCTTCACGTTGTGGCACTTCCCGGTGCGGGAGTAGTTCAATGGTAGAACCTCAGCCTTCCAAGCTGATGGTGCGGGTTCGATTCCCGTCTCCCGCTCCATTGAATGAACTTTGAATATTATCGAGTTCATGCCATAATGCAAAACTCGCTCACGTAGCTCAGTCGGTAGAGCACTTCCTTGGTAAGGAAGAGGTCGAAGGTTCGATTCCTTTCGTGAGCACCATCTTCAGCACCACACCAGACGAATTCGAGATAAGCAGCCATGGCCAAGGGTAAGTTCGAGCGCACCAAGCCGCACGTCAACGTCGGCACCATCGGTCACGTCGACCACGGCAAGACCACGCTGACCGCCGCGCTGACCAAGATCGGCGCCGAGCGCTTCGGTGGCGAGTTCAAGGCGTATGACGCCATCGACGCCGCACCGGAAGAAAAGGCTCGTGGCATCACGATCTCGACCGCGCACGTCGAATACGAATCCCCGACCCGTCACTACGCCCACGTTGACTGCCCGGGCCACGCTGACTACGTCAAGAACATGATCACCGGTGCTGCCCAGATGGACGGCGCGATCCTGGTGTGCTCGGCCGCTGACGGCCCGATGCCGCAGACCCGCGAGCACATCCTGCTGTCGCGTCAGGTCGGCGTGCCGTACATCGTGGTGTTCCTGAACAAGGCTGACATGGTCGACGACGCCGAGCTGCTCGAGCTGGTCGAAATGGAAGTGCGCGAACTGCTGAGCAAGTACGAGTTCCCGGGCGACGACACCCCGATCATCTCGGGTTCGGCCCGCCTGGCGCTGGAAGGCGACCAGAGCGAGATCGGCGTGCCGGCGATCCTGAAGCTGGTCGACGCGCTGGACACCTGGATTCCGGAGCCGGAGCGTGCGATCGACAAGCCGTTCCTGATGCCGGTGGAAGACGTGTTCTCGATCTCGGGCCGCGGCACCGTGGTGACCGGTCGTATCGAGCGCGGCGTGATCAAGGTCGGTGACGAAATCGAAATCGTCGGTATCCGTCCGACCCAGAAGACCACGGTGACCGGCGTGGAAATGTTCCGCAAGCTGCTGGACCAGGGCCAGGCAGGCGACAATGCCGGTCTGCTGCTGCGCGGCACCAAGCGTGACGACGTCGAGCGCGGCCAGGTTCTGGCCAAGCCGGGTTCGATCACCCCGCACACCGAGTTCGAAGGCGAAGTGTACGTGCTGTCGAAGGACGAGGGCGGCCGTCACACCCCGTTCTTCAACGGCTACCGCCCGCAGTTCTACTTCCGCACCACCGACATCACCGGCGCTGCCAAGCTGCCGGAAGGCGTGGAAATGGTGATGCCGGGTGACAACGTCAAGATGACCGTGACCCTGATCAACCCGGTCGCGATGGACGAAGGCCTGCGCTTCGCCATCCGCGAAGGTGGCCGCACCGTCGGCGCCGGCGTGGTCTCGAAGATCATCAAGTAAGCCTGCAGTACCGGCGGTTGCATAGCGCTGCCGGTCGCGCGAGTGGCGGGCCGGGAACCTCGGTCCGCCTTCGCCGTCTAAGGGAAGGCAAGTTTCAAAACGTACGCCAGTAGCTCAATTGGCAGAGCAGCGGTCTCCAAAACCGCAGGTTGGGGGTTCGAGTCCCTCCTGGCGTGCCATCTGCCCACCTTATCCAGCGGCTCTTGCCGCTAAAGCAGACACACCGGATGAATAGCAAGATCGAACATTCCAAGGACACCTCCGCCAGCGGTGGAGATATCGTCAAGTACGTTGCCGCATCCCTGCTGGTGCTGGCGGGTCTGTTCGTCTGGTTCTGGTTCTCCGCCGACTCCGGTCGCGCCGCCCAGCTGGGCGCGTGGGCGGGTCAGCTGCGTGCGTTGGCGGTCGTGGTCGGTCTGGTTGGCGGTATCGGCGTGTTCATGCTGACCGGCAAGGGGCGCGACACCCGCGAATTCCTCTCCGAGTCGCGCTTCGAACTGCGCAAGGTGGTCTGGCCGACGCGCCAGGAAGCCGTTCGCATGACCTGGGTCGTGATTGTCGTGGTGCTCATCCTCAGCCTGCTGCTGGGTGGCTTCGACTTCCTGATCCAGAAACTGACTCAGTGGTTCCTGAGCCGCTAAGGAGAATTGCATGAAGCGTTGGTACGTCGTTCACGCCTATTCGGGCTTCGAGAAGTCGGTGGCGCAGGCTCTGCGTGATCGCATCGTCCGTGATGGCATGGAAGAGCGCTTCGGCGACGTCCTGGTTCCGACCGAGGAAGTGATCGAGATGCGCGCCGGCCAGAAGCGCCGGTCCGAGCGCAAATTCTTCCCGGGTTACGTGCTGGTCCAGATCGAGACCCATGAAGAAGCCGGTATTCCGCGCATCGACAACGAAAGCTGGCACCTGGTCAAGGAAACCCCGCGCGTGATGGGCTTCATCGGCGGTACCGCCGATCGTCCGCTGCCGATTGCCGATTCCGAAGCCGAGTCCATCCTGAACCGCGTTCAGGAAGGTGTCGAGAAGCCGCGTCCGAAGGTGCTGTTCGAGCCGGGCCAGATGGTCCGCGTCACCGATGGTCCGTTCAACGATTTCAATGGTGTGGTCGAAGAAGTGAACTACGAGAAGAGCCGTCTGCGCGTCTCGGTGCTGATCTTCGGTCGTGCCACCCCGGTCGAGCTCGAGTTCGGCCAGGTCGAGAAGCAGACCGGCTGATGCCCGGTGATGCTGCCGGCCACGGGCTGGCAGCCTTCAGGTCGCCCTCCCTGTTCAGACAGGGCGCCCAAAATCTGATATAGTGCGCGGCTCCCCGCTGGGAAGCCAGCAGGACGAGGCCACCGCAAGGTGGCCTTCGGCATGATTTCAAAACGCGATGCCGGGACGCGTGATTCCCGGTCCGATGGGGAGCCTGTTGTCGAAAGGCGCTAGCACCCGGAGAGTACTCACATGGCAAAGAAAGTTGTCGGTTACATCAAGCTGCAGGTGAAGGCCGGTCAGGCCAACCCCTCGCCGCCGGTCGGTCCTGCGCTGGGTCAGCGCGGCCTGAACATCATGGAATTCTGCAAGGCGTTCAACGCTGCCACGCAGAAGCTCGAGCCGGGTCTGCCGGTTCCGGTGATCATCACGGCCTACTCGGACCGTACGTTCACCTTCATCACCAAGAGCACCCCGGCCACCACCCTGCTGAAGAAGGCCGCTGGCATCTCGTCGGGCTCCAAGCGCCCGAACACCGAGAAGGTCGGCAAGGTCACCCGTAAGCAGCTGGAAGAGATCGCCAAGGCGAAGGAACCGGATCTGACTGCCGCCGACCTGGACGCCGCCGTGCGTACCATCGCTGGCTCTGCCCGTTCCATGGGCCTCGTGGTGGAGGGTTAAGAAGATGGCACAGACCAAGCGTGAGAAGGCCATCAAGGCCGCCGTCGTTCCGGGCAAGGCTTACGCCTTCGAGGACGCGATCAACATCCTGAAGAGCGCCACCAAGGCCAAGTTCGTCGAGTCGATCGACGTTGCTGTGCGCCTGGGCGTCGACGCGAAGAAGTCCGACCAGCAGGTCCGTGGCTCCACCGTCCTGCCGGCCGGTACCGGCAAGTCGGTCCGCGTTGCCGTGTTCGCTCCGGCCGGTGCCAAGGCTGATGAAGCCCTGGCCGCTGGCGCCGAAGCCGTCGGCATGGATGACCTGGCCGAGAAGATGCAGGCCGGCGATCTGAACTACGACGTCGTCATCGCGACCCCGGACGCCATGCGCGTTGTCGGTAAGCTGGGCACCGTGCTGGGCCCGCGCGGCCTGATGCCGAACCCGAAGGTCGGCACCGTTTCCCCGAACCCGGGTGAAGCCGTGAAGAACGCCAAGTCGGGCCAGGTCCGTTACCGCACCGACAAGGCTGGCATCATCCACTGCACCATCGGCAAGGCCGACTTCGCCGAAGACGCGCTGAAGTCGAACCTGACCGCGCTGCTGCTGGACCTGATCAAGGCCAAGCCGGCCACCTCGAAGGGCACCTACCTGCAGAAGGTTTCGGTCAGCTCGACGATGGGCCCGGGCGTCACCGTCGACCAGTCGTCGCTGACCCTGAAGTAATTGTTTCAAGCGGTCACGGTACTTTCGGGTGCCGTGACCGTGACATTTGAAGGCATCGCAGGCAGCCCACCGCCTGCGGTAGCCGTCAAAGACCGCAGGCGCGGTCGTGGCAGGGCCGGCGACGGGCACGGAAGCTCGATATGGCAGGGAGTCGCCGCCGGAACAGTCATGAACGCTTAATCGATTCCCCGGAATCACCCTGCGTAGATGGTGCCCTTCTGGAGTTTTTCTGGTTCACGCACGTCTGGGTTTCCCAGGTTGGCCCACTCCAGGTCTAGAACGGCCCACCCCCCGGAACATCATCCTGGTGTTCCCGGCGTCCAGGACGGATGCCGCACAGGACCGCACACGGCAGGAGCCGTAAGCGGAGTTCAATTGGAGGAGTGCAATGGCTCTCAATCTGTCCCAGAAGCAAGAAGTAGTCGCCGAGCTGGCAGACGTCGCCGCCAAGGCCCACTCCTTGATCGCAGCCGAATACGCTGGCACCACGGTCGCCCAGATGACCGCGATGCGCAAGCAGGCTCGTGAAACCGGTGTTTTCTTGAAGGTTGTCAAGAACACCCTGGCTTCGCGCGCCGTTGAAGGCACCGAGTTCGCCGTGGCCCAGGACCAGATGGTTGGTCCGCTGCTGTACGCGTTCTCGCTCGAGGAGCCCGGCGCTGCCGGTCGCCTGATCAAGGAAGCCGCCAAGGGCAACGACAAGCTGAAGGCTAAGGTCGTCGCCATCGGTGGCGAAGTGTTCCCGGCAAGCCACGTCGACGTGCTGGCCTCGCTGCCGACCCGCGATCAGGCCCTGGCCATGCTGGCCCGCGTCCTGACCGAGCCGGTCACGATGTTCGCCCGCGCCATCAAGGCTGTTGGCGAGAAGCAGGGTGGTGGCGAAACCGCCGCTGCCGAGCCGGCCGCCGAGACCGCCTGAGTTTCGACTTACCGTGGTTCCTGACGGAACCTCAACCCAGAAAATCATCCAAAGGTATTAATCATGTCCCTTACCAACGAACAGATCGTCGACGCCATCGCCGAGAAGTCCCTGATGGAAGTGATGGAGCTGGTCAAGGCCATCGAAGAGAAGTTCGGCGTCTCCGCCGCTGCTCCGGTTGCCGTGGCTGCTGCCGCTGGCCCGGCCGCTGCTGTTGAAGAGCAGACCGAGTTCACCGTCACCCTGAAGTCGGCCGGCGAGAAGAAGGTCGAAGTCATCAAGGCCGTCCGCGCCATCACCGGCCTGGGCCTGAAGGAAGCGAAGGACCTGGCCGAAG
Organism: Stenotrophomonas sp. B2; assembly: GCF_014947095.1. Taxonomy (NCBI): domain Bacteria; kingdom Pseudomonadati; phylum Pseudomonadota; class Gammaproteobacteria; order Lysobacterales; family Lysobacteraceae; genus Stenotrophomonas; species Stenotrophomonas sp. B2. The sequence continues at coordinate 272,718 of NZ_JADCQA010000006.1, forward strand.
CCGGTGGCGTCCTGAAGGAAGGCGCTTCGAAGGACGACGCCGAGAAGATGAAGAAGGACCTGGAAGCTGCTGGCGCGACTGTCGAAGTCAAGTAAGCACTTCCTTTGCATCGTCATCGATTCTCGGCGATGCAGCCAAGGCTGGGGGCGTAAGCCCCCGGCCTTTGGTCGTTGTTGCAGGCCCGCGTACTGCGCGGGTGGAATCAGGCGGTAGAAAGCCCAACACGGGCTGCGGTCAAATCCCGGCACGCCCGCGCATCGCGCGGCAGCAGGGAAGTAGATGCAGACGAGTTGGCAGTTGGAAGTAGCGGGAGAAGGCGTGCTGGTGCCGGCAATACCAGCGACTTCCAACTGACAATTTCAAAGTTCCCTTCAGGGTCGTGGACGCACGGCCCGCACAACAAGGTGGAAGACCTCATGACGTCCTATTCGTTCACCGAAAAGAAGCGTATCCGCAAGGATTTCGGCAAGCAGCGCTCGATTCTCGAAGTGCCGTTCCTGCTCGCGATCCAGGTGGATTCCTACCGTGATTTCCTGCAGGAGAACATCGATCCGGCCAAGCGTGCCGATCATGGCCTGCACGCCGCGCTGAAGTCGGTCTTCCCGATCGCCAGCTACAGCGGCAATGCCGCCCTGGAGTACGTCGGCTACAAGCTGGGCGAGCCGGTCTTCGACGAACGTGAATGCCGCCAGCGCGGCATGAGCTACGGCGCTCCGCTGCGCGTGACCGTGCGCCTGGTGATCTACGACCGCGAGTCGTCGACCAAGGCCATCAAGTACGTGAAGGAGCAGGAGGTCTATCTGGGCGAAATCCCGCTGATGACCGAGAACGGCACCTTCATCGTCAACGGCACCGAGCGCGTCATCGTCTCGCAGCTGCACCGCTCGCCGGGCGTGTTCTTCGACCACGACCGCGGCAAGACCCACAGCTCGGGCAAGCTGTTGTACAGCGCCCGCATCATTCCCTACCGCGGCTCCTGGCTGGACTTCGAGTTCGACCCGAAGGACGCGCTGTTCACCCGTATCGACCGCCGCCGCAAGCTGCCGGTGTCGATCCTGCTGCGCGCGCTTGGCTACAGCAACGAAGAGATGCTGGCCGAGTTCTTCGAGATCAACACCTTCCACATCAACCCGGATGAAGGCGTCCAGCTGGAGCTGGTGCCGGAGCGCCTGCGTGGCGAAACCCTGGGCTTCGACCTCGCCGACGGCGACAAGGTCATCGTGGAAGCCGGCAAGCGCATCACCGCGCGCCACATCAAGCAGCTGGAAGCCTCGGGCATTGCGGCCCTGGCCGTGCCGGACGACTACCTGGTCGGCCGCATCCTGTCGCACGACGTGGTTGATGCCTCGACCGGCGAACTGCTGGCCCAGGCCAATGACGAGATCAGCGAAGAGCAGCTGCAGAACTTCCGCAAGGCAGGCGTCGATGCGGTCGGTACCCTGTGGGTGAACGACCTGGATCGTGGTCCGTACCTGTCCAACACCCTGCGCATCGATCCGACCAAGACCCAGCTGGAAGCACTGGTCGAGATCTACCGCATGATGCGTCCGGGCGAGCCGCCGACCAAGGACGCCGCGCAGAACCTGTTCCACAACCTGTTCTTCACCTTCGAGCGCTACGACCTGTCCGCGGTCGGCCGCATGAAGTTCAACCGTCGCGTGGGCCGCAAGGAAACCACCGGCGAAGCCGTGCTGTACGACAGCAAGTACTTCGGTGAGCGCAACGACGAAGAGTCCAAGCGCCTGGTCGCTGCCCATGGCGACAGCTCCGACATCCTGGACGTGATCAAGGTCCTGACCGAGATCCGCAATGGTCGCGGCGTGGTCGACGACATCGATCACCTGGGCAACCGTCGCGTGCGTTCGGTCGGTGAAATGGCCGAGAACGTGTTCCGCGTCGGCCTGGTCCGCGTCGAGCGCGCGGTCAAGGAACGCCTGTCGATGGCCGAGTCCGAAGGCCTGACGCCGCAGGAACTGATCAACGCCAAGCCGGTCGCTGCCGCCATCAAGGAGTTCTTCGGCTCCTCGCAGCTGTCGCAGTTCATGGATCAGAACAACCCGCTGTCGGAAGTGACCCACAAGCGTCGCGTCTCGGCCCTGGGCCCGGGCGGCCTGACCCGTGAGCGCGCCGGCTTCGAAGTGCGCGACGTGCACCCGACCCACTACGGCCGCGTCTGCACCATCGAAACGCCGGAAGGCCCGAACATCGGCCTGATCAACTCGCTGGCCGTGTACGCCCGCACCAACCAGTACGGTTTCCTCGAGACCCCGTACCGCAAGGTCGTGGACGGCAAGGTCTCCGACGAGATCGAGTTCCTGTCGGCGATCGAGGAAAACGAGTACGTCATCGCCCAGGCCAACGCCCTGACCGATGCCAAGAGCATGCTGACCGAGCAGTTCGTGCCGTGCCGCTACCAGGGCGAGTCGCTGCTGAAGCCGCCGGCGGAGGTCCACTTCATGGACGTCTCGCCGATGCAGACCGTGTCGATCGCGGCCGCGCTGGTGCCGTTCCTGGAGCACGATGACGCCAACCGCGCACTGATGGGCGCGAACATGCAGCGTCAGGCCGTGCCGACCCTGCGTTCGCAGAAGCCGCTGGTCGGCACCGGCATCGAGCGTGCCGTGGCGCGTGACTCCGGTGTGACCGTGAACGCCCGTCGTGGCGGTGAGATCGTGCAGATCGACGCCGCCCGCATCGTGGTCAAGGTGGTCGAGGAAGAGATCGTCGGTGCCACCGACGCCGGCGTCGACATCTACAACCTGGTCAAGTACACCCGTTCCAACCAGAACACCTGCATCAACCAGCGTCCGCTGGTCCAGGTGGGTGACGTCATCGCCCGCGGCGACGTGCTGGCCGACGGTCCGTCCACCGACATCGGCGAACTGGCCCTGGGCCAGAACATGCTGATCGCGTTCATGCCGTGGAACGGCTACAACTTCGAAGACTCCATCCTGCTCTCCGAGCGCGTGGTGGAAGAGGATCGCTACACCACGATCCACATCGAAGAGCTGACCTGCGTCGCGCGCGACACCAAGCTGGGGCCGGAGGAAATCTCCGCCGACATCCCGAACGTTTCCGAGCAGGCGCTGAACCGCCTGGACGAGAGCGGCGTGGTGTACATCGGTGCGGAAGTCCGCGCCGGCGACATCCTGGTCGGCAAGGTCACGCCGAAGGGCGAGAGCCAGCTGACCCCGGAAGAGAAGCTGCTGCGCGCGATCTTCGGCGAGAAGGCTTCGGACGTTAAGGACAGCTCGCTGCGCGTTCCGCCGGGCATGGACGGCACCGTCATCGACGTGCAGGTCTTCACCCGCGACGGCATCGAGAAGGACAAGCGTGCGCGCCAGATCGAAGAGTCGGAGATCAAGCGCGTCAAGAAGGACTTCGACGACCAGTTCCGCATCCTGGAAGCCGCCATCTACATGCGTCTGCGTTCGCAGATCGTCGGCAAGGTGGTCAACGGCGGTGCCGGCCTGAAGAAGGGTGACGTCATCACCGACGCGTACCTGGACGGCCTGAAGAAGGCTGACTGGTTCGTGCTGCGCATGAAGGACGAGGACGCTTCGGAAGCCATCGAGCGCGCCCAGAAGCAGATCCAGGCGCACGAGAAGGAATTCGAGCGTCGCTTCGCCGACAAGCGCGGCAAGATCACCGCAGGCGACGACCTGGCTCCGGGCGTGCTGAAGATGGTCAAGGTGTTCCTGGCCGTGAAGCGCCGCATCCAGCCGGGCGACAAGATGGCGGGTCGCCACGGCAACAAGGGTGTGGTGTCCAACGTGGTGCCGGTCGAGGACATGCCGTACATGGCCTCGGGCGAAACCGTGGACATCGTGCTGAACCCGCTGGGCGTGCCGTCGCGTATGAACATCGGCCAGATCCTGGAAGTGCACCTGGGCTGGGCCGCCAAGGGCCTGGGCCGCAAGATCCAGGCAATGCTGGAAGCCCAGGCGGCCGTTGCCGACCTGCGCCGGTTCCTGGACGACATCTACAACCACGATGACACCAACGTGGCCAACCGTGTCGACCTGTCGCAGTTCAGCGACGAGGAGCTGCTGCGCCTGGCCCGTAACCTCACCGACGGCGTGCCGATGGCCACCCCGGTGTTCGACGGTGCCACCGAAGCGGAAATCAAGCGCATGCTGGAACTGGCCGATCTGCCGAGCAGTGGCCAGACCCAGCTGTACGACGGCCGCACCGGTGAAGCGTTTGATCGCCACACCACCGTGGGTTACATGCACTACCTGAAGCTGAACCACCTGGTCGACGACAAGATGCACGCGCGTTCGACCGGTCCGTACTCGCTCGTCACCCAGCAGCCGCTGGGCGGCAAGGCGCAGTTCGGTGGCCAGCGCTTCGGTGAAATGGAAGTCTGGGCGCTGGAAGCCTACGGCGCGGCCTACACCCTGCAGGAAATGCTGACGGTGAAGTCCGATGACGTGCAGGGCCGCAACCAGATGTACAAGAACATCGTCGACGGTGAGCACGAGATGGTCGCGGGCATGCCGGAATCCTTCAACGTGCTCGTGAAGGAAATCCGCTCGCTGGCCATCAACATGGAACTGGAAGACAACTGATCCATGCCGGCGCGGCGGCTCTCTCCGCCGCGCCGCTGGCAGTGACCTGAAAGCCCATCGACACAGCATTCCTCCTTCTGGAGAACACCATGAAAGACCTGCTCAATCTCTTCAACCAGCAGCGCCAGACGCTGGACTTCGACGCGATCAAGATCGCGCTGGCTTCGCCGGACCTGATCCGCTCGTGGTCCTTCGGCGAAGTGAAGAAGCCGGAAACCATCAACTACCGTACCTTCAAGCCGGAACGCGACGGCCTGTTCTGCGCCGCCATCTTCGGCCCGGTCAAGGACTACGAGTGCCTGTGCGGCAAGTACAAGCGCATGAAGCACCGCGGCGTGGTCTGCGAGAAGTGCGGCACTGAAGTGACCCTGGCCAAGGTGCGCCGCGAGCGCATGGGCCACATCGACCTGGCCTCGCCGGTCGCGCACATCTGGTTCCTCAAGTCGCTGCCCTCGCGCATCGGCCTGATGCTGGACATGACCCTGCGCGACATCGAGCGCGTGCTGTACTTCGAAGCGTACGTGGTGACCGAGCCGGGCCTGACCGCCCTGGAGCGCCGCCAGCTGCTGACCGAAGAACAGTACCTGCAGGCCCGCCAGGAGCACGGTGACGACTTCGACGCCGCCATGGGCGCCGAGGCCGTGTACGAACTGCTGCGCACGATCGACCTGCAGTCGGAGATGACCCGCCTGCGCGAGGAGATCGCCGCGACCGGTTCGGAAACCAAGCTGAAGCGACTGACCAAGCGCATCAAGCTGATCGAGGCCTTCCTGGAGTCGGGCAACCGTCCGGAATGGATGGTGATGACCGTGCTGCCGGTGCTGCCGCCGGACCTGCGTCCGCTGGTGCCGCTGGACGGTGGCCGCTTCGCGACCTCCGACCTGAACGACCTGTACCGCCGCGTCATCAACCGCAACAACCGCCTGCGCCGTCTGCTCGAACTGAGCGCGCCGGACATCATCGTGCGCAATGAAAAGCGCATGCTGCAGGAATCGGTCGATGCGCTGCTGGACAACGGTCGCCGTGGCCGTGCCATCACCGGCACCAACAAGCGCCCGCTGAAGTCGCTGGCCGACATGATCAAGGGCAAGCAGGGTCGCTTCCGTCAGAACCTGCTGGGCAAGCGCGTGGACTACTCGGGCCGTTCGGTCATCGTGGTCGGTCCGTACCTGCGCCTGCACCAGTGCGGCCTGCCGAAGAAGATGGCGCTGGAGCTGTTCAAGCCGTTCGTGTTCGCCAAGCTGCAGCGTCGTGGCCTGGCCACCACCATCAAGGCCGCCAAGAAGCTGGTCGAGCGCGAAGAAGCCGAAGTCTGGGACATCCTGGAAGAGGTCATCCGCGAGCATCCGGTGATGCTGAACCGCGCGCCGACCCTGCACCGTCTGGGCATCCAGGCGTTCGAGCCGGTGCTGATCGAAGGCAAGGCCATCCAGCTGCATCCGCTGGTCTGCACCGCGTTCAACGCCGACTTCGACGGTGACCAGATGGCCGTCCACGTGCCGCTCTCGCTGGAAGCCCAGCTGGAAGCGCGTGCGCTGATGATGTCGACCAACAACATCCTGTCGCCGGCCAACGGCGAGCCGATCATCGTGCCGTCGCAGGACGTCGTGCTGGGTCTGTACTACATGACCCGCTCGCTGGAAAACAAGAAGGGCGAGGGCATGGCCTTCGCCAACATCGCCGAAGTCAAGCGCGCCTACGACAACCGCGTGGTGGAACTGCACGCCAAGGTCAAGGTCCGCATCACCGAAGTGGTGACCGACGAGGAAGGCAACAAGCAGAACAAGACTTCGATCGTGGATACCACGATCGGTCGCGCCCTGCTGGCTGAAATCCTGCCGGAAGGCCTGCCGTTCGCGCTGGCCAACACCGAGCTGACCAAGAAGAACATCTCGCGCCTGATCAACTCCAGCTACCGTCAGCTGGGTCTGAAGGACACGGTCGTGTTCGCCGACAAGCTGATGTACACCGGCTTCGCCTACGCAACCCGCGCCGGCGTGTCGATCGGTATCGACGACATGCTGATCCCGGACGAAAAGCGCGGCATCCTCACCGAGGCCGAAGCCGAAGTGCTGGAAATCCAGGAGCAGTACCAGTCGGGTCTGGTCACCGCTGGCGAGCGCTACAACAAGGTGGTCGACATCTGGTCGCGCACCAACGAGCGCATCGCCAAGGCGATGATGGACACCATCGGTACCGAGAAGGTCGTCAATGCCAAGGGTGAGACCATCGATCAGAAGTCGATGAACTCGCTGTACATCATGGCCGACTCCGGTGCACGAGGCAGCCAGGCGCAGATCCGTCAGCTGGCCGGCATGCGCGGCCTGATGGCCCGCCCGGACGGCTCGATCATCGAGACGCCCATCAAGGCGAACTTCCGCGAAGGCCTGAACGTGCAGGAGTACTTCAACTCCACCCACGGTGCCCGTAAGGGTCTGGCCGATACCGCGCTGAAGACCGCGAACTCGGGTTACCTGACCCGTCGACTGGTCGACGTCGCGCAGGACGTGGTGATCACCGAGGTGGATTGCGGTACCACCGAAGGCCTGATCATGACCCCGATCGTGGAAGGCGGTGACGTGGTCGAGCCGCTGAAGGACCGCGTGCTGGGTCGCGTGGTTGCCGAGGACGTGTTCCTGCCGGGCAACGACGAAGATCCGATCGTCACCCGCAACACCCTGCTGGACGAGCAGTGGGTCGCCAAGCTGGAAGATGCCGGCGTGCAGAGCATCAAGGTGCGTTCGACGATTTCGTGCGAATCGGCCTTCGGTGTCTGCGCTCGCTGCTACGGCCGCGATCTGGCCCGTGGCCATCTGGTCAACATCGGTGAAGCGGTCGGCGTCATCGCCGCCCAGTCCATCGGTGAGCCGGGTACCCAGCTGACCATGCGTACCTTCCACATCGGTGGTGCGGCGTCGCGAGCTGCTGCGGTCGACAACATCACCGTCAAGACCACCGGCTCGGTCAAGTTCAGCAACCTCAAGTCGGTCGAGCATGCCAACGGCTCGCTGGTGGCAGTGTCGCGCTCGGGCGAAATCTCGGTGCTCGATGCCCACGGCCGTGAGCGTGAGCGTTACAAGCTGCCGTACGGTGCGACCATCACGTCCAAGGACGGCGATGCGATCAAGGCTGGCCAGACCGTGGCCAACTGGGATCCGCATAACCACCCGATCGTGTCGGAAGTGGCCGGCTTCATCCGCTTCATCGACTTCGTCGACGGCATCACCGTCATCGAGAAGACCGACGAGCTGACCGGCCTGGCCTCGCGCGAAATCACCGATCCGAAGCGTCGTGGTACCCAGGCCAAGGACCTGCGCCCGATCGTGCGCATCGTCGACGCCAAGGGCAACGACCTGTCGATCCCGGGCACCGATCTGCCGGCGCAGTACCTGCTGCCGCCGCGCTCGATCGTCAACCTGCAGGACGGCGCCCCGGTGGGCGTGGGCGACGTCGTCGCCAAGATCCCGCAGGAAGCCTCGAAGACCCGCGACATCACCGGTGGTCTGCCGCGCGTGGCCGACCTCTTCGAAGCGCGCAAGCCGAAGGATCCGGCGGTGCTGGCCGAGCGTTCGGGCATCATCAGCTTCGGCAAGGACACCAAGGGCAAGCAGCGCCTGATCATCAAGGACACCGATGGTTCGGAGCACGAAGAGCTGATTCCGAAGTACCGCCAGGTCATCGTGTTCGAAGGCGAGCATGTCACCAAGGGTGAAACCATCGTGGACGGCGAGCCGAGCCCGCAGGACATCCTGCGCCTGCTGGGTGTCGAACCGCTGGCGGCCTACCTGGTCAAGGAAATCCAGGACGTGTACCGCCTGCAGGGCGTGAAGATCAACGACAAGCACATCGAGGTGATTACCCGCCAGATGCTGCGCAAGGTCGAGATCACCGATCAGGGCAGCAGCAAGTTCCTGAACGGCGAGCAGGTCGAACGCCAGCGCGTTATCGAGGAGAATGCCCGCCTGTCGACCCGCAACGAGCTGCCGGCGCGGTTCGATCCGGTCCTGCTGGGCATCACCAAGGCATCGCTGGCCACCGAGTCGTTCATCTCGGCGGCGTCGTTCCAGGAGACCACCCGCGTGCTGACCGAAGCGGCCGTGCGCGGCACCTCGGACAACCTGCGTGGCCTGAAGGAAAACGTCATCGTCGGCCGTCTGATTCCGGCCGGTACCGGTCTGGCGTACCACAGCCAGCGCCGTCGTGGCGCGTCCGGCCTCACCGAGTCGGAGATGCAGACCCTGGCCGGCACCCCGGCGGCGGTCGAGGCTCCGGCAGTGGAAGCCGAGACCGAACAGGCTGCGGGCGAGGAATGAGGTAACCGGTCCGGCCGCAAGGCCGGACCCACCTTTGCGGTAACGCCCGGGGACATGCCCGGGCGGGCTTGAAGGGCAGGGCGGCGCAGGCCGTCCGACCTGGCTGTAGCGGCAGGCGGCTCCATCCGTGGAGGGCCGGTCGAACCTGAACGGGGTACATGGAGGCCCCCCAGTAACGTTCCGGGATCAGGGACGGGCTTGACAGGACGCGTTTGACGTCGTTCCTGGCAGGTTGCTACAATCGTCTGTCTCAGCAGGCCAGAATTTTGGCCTGCTTTAACATTTCCGCATCTCTGGCCGGATTTTCCGGCCACCAATCAGAAGAACCTACTGATGGCGACGATCAACCAGCTGGTCCGCAAGCCGCGGCAAGCGACCACCTACAAGAGTGCCTCGCCGGCGCTCGACAAGTGCCCGCAGCGCCGTGGCGTCTGCACCCGTGTCTACACCACCACTCCGAAGAAGCCGAACTCGGCCCTTCGCAAGGTTGCCAAGGTCCGCCTGACCAACCAGGAAGAAGTGATTTCCTACATCGGTGGTGAAGGCCACAACCTGCAGGAGCACTCCGTGGTCCTGATCCGCGGCGGTCGCGTCAAGGACCTGCCGGGTGTGCGTTACCACACCGTTCGTGGCTCGCTCGACGCCGCCGGCGTTGCCAAGCGTCGCCAGGCCCGTTCCAAGTACGGCGCCAAGCGTCCGAAGGCCTAAGGAGAGAGCACTATGTCGCGTAAGGGTAATACTCCGCAGCGTTCCGTCCTGCCCGATCCGAAGCACGGAAGCGAAACCATCGCCCGCTTCATCAACATGGTCATGCAGAGCGGCAAGAAGTCCGTCGCCGAAAAGATCGTGTACGGCGCCATGGACGTGATCACCGAGAAGAACAGCAGCGCCAACGCCATCGAGCTGGTGCAGAAGGCGCTGGACAACGTCGCTCCGGCGGTCGAAGTCAAGTCGCGTCGCGTCGGCGGTGCCACCTACCAGGTGCCGGTCGAAGTGCGTGCCTCGCGCAAGATGGCTCTGGCCATGCGCTGGCTGATCGACTCCGCGCGCAAGCGTGGTGAGAACACCATGCCGAAGAAGCTGGCTGCTGAACTGATCGACGCCTCGGAAAACCGTGGTGGCGCCATCAAGAAGCGCGAAGAAACCCACCGCATGGCCGAAGCCAACAAGGCATTCGCCCACTACCGCTGGTGAGTTTGACGGCCTTGCAAAACAGGCAGGGCAGCACCACCTAGGTGCTGCCTCGCGGTCCCAGAAGGACTGCGCCAACCCGAAGGCCGCCGAAAGGCGGCGTTCGGCCATCCGAAATCCAAGAAATCTGAGAGGCTCCCCGTGGCCCGTTCCACTCCCATCGAGCGTTACCGTAACTTCGGCATCATGGCTCACATCGATGCCGGCAAGACCACCACGTCCGAGCGCATCCTGTTCTACACCGGCAAGAGCCACAAGATCGGTGAAGTGCATGACGGCGCCGCCACCATGGACTGGATGGAGCAGGAGCAGGAGCGTGGCATCACGATCCAGTCCGCTGCCACCACCGCGTTCTGGAAGGGCATGGACAAGTCCCTGCCGGAGCATCGCTTCAACATCATCGACACCCCGGGGCACGTCGACTTCACCATCGAAGTGGAGCGCTCGCTGCGCGTGCTCGACGGTGCGGTGTTCGTGCTGTGTGCCGTCGGTGGCGTGCAGCCGCAGTCGGAAACCGTGTGGCGCCAGGCCAACAAGTACCACGTGCCGCGCATCGCGTTCGTCAACAAGATGGACCGTACCGGTGCCAACTTCCAGAAGGTCGTCGGCCAGCTGAAGGCCAAGCTGGGCGCGGTTGCCGTGCCGATGCAGCTGCCGATCGGCGCTGAAGACAACTTCAAGGGCGTCGTCGACCTGCTGAAGATGAAGGCCATCCACTGGGATGAAGCCTCGCAGGGCATGAAGTTCGAGTACAGCGACATCCCGGCTGAACTGCAGGCAGCTGCTGAAGAAGCCCGCCAGTTCATGGTCGAGACCGCTGCCGAAGCCAGCGAAGAGCTGATGGAGAAGTACCTGGGCGGCGAAGAGCTGGCCGAGGCTGAAATCATCAACGCGCTGCGTACCCGCACCCTGGCCACCGAGATCGTGCCGATGTACTGCGGCTCGGCGTTCAAGAACAAGGGCGTGCAGGCCATGCTGGACGGCGTGATCCAGCTGCTGCCGTCGCCGGTCGATGTGCCGGACGTGAAGGGCGTGGACGTCGACGACGATACCGTCGAGATGACCCGCAAGTCGGATGACAAGGCGCCGTTCTCGTCGCTGGCCTTCAAGATCATCACCGACCCGTTCGTCGGCGCGCTGACCTTCTTCCGCGTCTACTCGGGCACGCTGAACGGTGGTGACACCGTGCTGAACTCGGTGAAGGGCAAGAAGGAGCGCATCGGCCGCATCCTGCAGATGCACTCGAACAACCGCGAGGAAATCAAGGAAGTTCTGGCGGGTGACATCGCTGCGGCCGTGGGCCTGAAGGACACCACCACCGGTGACACCCTGTGCGCCGTGGACGCCCCGATCATCCTGGAGCGCATGACGTTCCCGGAGCCGGTGATCTCGATGGCCGTCGAGCCGAAGACCAAGTCGGACCAGGAAAAGATGGGTCTGGCCCTGGGTCGTCTGGCGCAGGAAGATCCGTCGTTCCGCGTCAAGACCGACGAAGAATCCGGCCAGACCATCATCTCCGGCATGGGCGAGCTGCACCTGGACATCATCGTCGACCGCCTGAAGCGCGAGTTCAACGTTGAAGCCAACGTCGGTGCGCCGCAGGTGGCCTACCGCGAAACGATCACCCTGGCCGACGTCAAGTCGGACTACAAGCACGCCAAGCAGTCCGGTGGTAAGGGTCAGTACGGTCACGTCGTGATCGAGCTGTCGCCGATCACCGCTGAAGACCGTGCCGATCCGAAGCTGGCTCCGGCCATCAAGGACGACTTCCTGTTCATCAACGACATCACTGGCGGCGTGATCCCGAAGGAATTCATTCCGTCGGTCGAGAAGGGCCTGCGCGAAACCATCACCAGCGGCCCGCTGGCTGGCTTCCCGGTCGTGGATGTCAAGGTGAAGCTGGTGTTCGGTTCGTACCACGACGTCGACTCCTCGGAAATGGCGTTCAAGCTGGCTTCGTCGATGGCCTTCAAGCAGGGCTTCGCCAAGGCCAAGCCGGTGCTGCTGGAGCCGATCATGAAGGTCGAGATCGTGACCCCGGAGGATTACCAGGGTGACGTGATGGGCGACGTCAGCCGTCGTCGCGGCGTGCTGCAGGGTTCCGACACCACCGGTGACGGTTCGGCCAGCATCATCAACGCGATGATCCCGCTGGGTGAAATGTTCGGCTACGCCACTGCGCTGCGTTCGCAGACCCAGGGCCGCGCTACCTTCACCATGGAATTCGATCACTACGAGCCGGCTCCGACCAACATCGCCGAAGCCGTCATGAAGAAGGGCTGAGCCTCGCTCAGCCTCTCTTGAAACCACTTACGAACAATCAAGGTATATAACAATGGCAAAGGGTAAGTTCGAGCGCACCAAGCCGCACGTCAACGTCGGCACCATCGGTCACGTCGACCACGGCAAGACCACGCTGACCGCCGCGCTGACCAAGATCGGCGCCGAGCGCTTCGGTGGCGAGTTCAAGGCGTATGACGCCATCGACGCCGCACCGGAAGAAAAGGCTCGTGGCATCACGATCTCGACCGCGCACGTCGAATACGAATCCCCGACCCGTCACTACGCCCACGTTGACTGCCCGGGCCACGCTGACTACGTCAAGAACATGATCACCGGTGCTGCCCAGATGGACGGCGCGATCCTGGTGTGCTCGGCCGCTGACGGCCCGATGCCGCAGACCCGCGAGCACATCCTGCTGTCGCGTCAGGTCGGCGTGCCGTACATCGTGGTGTTCCTGAACAAGGCTGACATGGTCGACGACGCCGAGCTGCTCGAGCTGGTCGAAATGGAAGTGCGCGAACTGCTGAGCAAGTACGAGTTCCCGGGCGACGACACCCCGATCATCTCGGGTTCGGCCCGCCTGGCGCTGGAAGGCGACCAGAGCGAGATCGGCGTGCCGGCGATCCTGAAGCTGGTCGACGCGCTGGACACCTGGATTCCGGAGCCGGAGCGTGCGATCGACAAGCCGTTCCTGATGCCGGTGGAAGACGTGTTCTCGATCTCGGGCCGCGGCACCGTGGTGACCGGTCGTATCGAGCGCGGCGTGATCAAGGTCGGTGACGAAATCGAAATCGTCGGTATCCGTCCGACCCAGAAGACCACGGTGACCGGCGTGGAAATGTTCCGCAAGCTGCTGGACCAGGGCCAGGCAGGCGACAATGCCGGTCTGCTGCTGCGCGGCACCAAGCGTGACGACGTCGAGCGCGGCCAGGTTCTGGCCAAGCCGGGTTCGATCACCCCGCACACCGAGTTCGAAGGCGAAGTGTACGTGCTGTCGAAGGACGAGGGCGGCCGTCACACCCCGTTCTTCAACGGCTACCGCCCGCAGTTCTACTTCCGCACCACCGACATCACCGGCGCTGCCAAGCTGCCGGAAGGCGTGGAAATGGTGATGCCGGGTGACAACGTCAAGATGACCGTGACCCTGATCAACCCGGTCGCGATGGACGAAGGCCTGCGCTTCGCCATCCGCGAAGGTGGCCGCACCGTCGGCGCCGGCGTGGTCTCGAAGATCATCAAGTAATCTGTTAGACTCTGCGCCCCGATGTTGCCTGGGTAGGGCATCGGGGCGTATCAAAATGGGAAAGCAGGCACAGGATGTGCCTTGTGTTCCCCGGACCAGGAAGGGTCAAGGCCATTCAGGCGGCGTCAACAGGAGACTGTTGACAGCTGCCTGGCGTGCCATTATGCTTCTACGTCTGGGCAGGCCGGGAAACTGGTCTGCCTACGTTTTTGAGGTCTACGGATTGACCTTGTCGGCCTGCAGGAGTGCGGGCCGTCCGTATGCAGGAATTTCATGGGGCAAAGCAACCCAGAGGCTTTGTCTGTCGCTCTTTTAACGAAGGAACCTACCGCCATGGCGGACCAAAAGATCCGGATCCGGCTGAAAGCGTTCGATCATCGTCTGATCGACCGTTCGGCCAGCGAGATCGTTGAAACGGCAAAGCGGACCGGCGCGCAAGTGCGTGGCCCGATCCCGCTGCCGACCAAGATCGAGCGTTACACCGTTCTCGTTTCCCCGCACGTCGACAAGGACGCGCGTGACCAGTACGAGACCCGCACGCACAAGCGCGTGCTCGATATCGTTGACCCGAATGACAAGACCGTGGACGCGCTGATGAAGCTCGAACTGGCTGCCGGCGTCGACGTTCAGATCAAGCTGACCTGAGGACTACGACCATGACGAAGAAGTATTCGTTGGGCTTCGTGGGCCGCAAGGCCGGCATGAGCCGCGTGTTCACCGAAGATGGTCGTTCCATCCCGGTGACCCTGATCGAAGCCACCCCGAACCGCATCGCGCAGATCAAGACCGTCGAAACCGACGGCTACAGCGCCGTGCAGGTGACCGTCGGCGCGCGTCGCGCTGCCCTGGTCAACAAGCCGGAAGCCGGCCACTTCGCCAAGGCGAAGGTGGAAGCGGGTCGTGGCCTGTGGGAATTCCGCGTTGAAGACGCGCAGCTCGGCGATTTCGCCGTCGGCGGCGAAGTCAAGGCGGACATCTTCGAAGTCGGCCAGATCGTCGACGTCCAGGGTGTCACCAAGGGTAAGGGTTTCCAGGGCACCATCAAGCGCCACAACTTCCGTATGGGCGATGCAACCCACGGTAACTCGCTGTCGCATCGCGCGCCGGGTTCGCTGGGTCAGCGCCAGACCCCGGGTCGCGTTTTCCCGGGCAAGAAGATGTCGGGCCACATGGGCGCGGTGCAGCAGAGCACCCAGAACCTGGAAGTGGTCAAGGTCGACGTCGAGCGCGGTCTGATTGCGGTTCGCGGCGCCGTTCCTGGCGCGGCGGGTGGCGATGTGATCGTCCGTCCGGCGAGCAAGGCATAAGGAGAGATGACGATGGAACTCGTTATCACGGGTAGCAACAACAAGGTCTCGGTCTCCGACGCCGTGTTCGGTCGCGATTTCAGCGAAGATCTGGTCCACCAGGTCGTCGTTGCTTACCGCAACGCCGGTCGCGCCGGCACCAAGGCACAGAAGACTCGCTCCGAAGTGGCTGGTACCACCAAGAAGTCGAAGAAGCAGAAGGGCGGCGGCGCGCGTCATGGCGCACTGACGGCTCCGATCTTCGTCGGCGGCGGTGTCACCTTCGCGGCCAAGCCGCGCAGCTTCGAGCAGAAGGTCAATCGTAAGCAGTACCGTGCCGCCATGTGCGCGATCCTGTCCGAGCTGAACCGTCAGGGCCGTCTGACCATCGTGGAGGCCTTCGATGTCGAAGCGACCAGCACGAAGGGTCTGATCGCCAAGCTGGCCGGCCTGGAAGTGGGCAAGCGCCCGCTGATCGTCACCGAGGAAGCCTCCGAGCACCTGTACCTGTCCGCCCGCAATCTGCCGTACGTGCAGGTGCGTGACGTGCAGGGCCTGGACCCGGTGTCGCTGGTCGGTGCCGACACGGTCGTCATCACCGCTGACGCGGTCAAGAAGGTCGAGGAGTGGCTGGCATGAACAGCAACGAAAAAATCTTCAGCGTGCTGCGTGCCCCGCGTGTCTCCGAAAAGACCGCGCGCCTGCAGGAACTCTCCAACCAGTATGTCTTCGAAGTTTCGAACGAAGCCACCAAGGCCGATGTAAAGGCCGCGGTTGAGCAGCTGTTCGACGTCAAGGTCGAAGCCGTCAACGTGGTCAACGTCAAGGGCAAGAACAAGTCCTTCCGTAACCGTGCTGGCCGCCGCGGCGATTGGCGCAAGGCGTACGTTCGCCTGGCCGATGGCCAGTCGATCGATGTAACGGCCAAGGCCTGAGGTACATCCCATGCCATTGATGAAATTCAAGCCCACTTCCCCCGGCCGCCGTTCGGCCGTGCGCGTGGTTACGCCCGACCTGCACAAGGGTGCTCCGCACGCTGCGCTGGTCGAGTCGCAGAGCCGCTCGGGTGGTCGTAACCACCACGGCCGCATCACCACCCGTCACGTCGGTGGTGGCCACAAGCAGCACTACCGCATCATCGACTTCAAGCGCAACAAGCTGGGCATCCCGGCGCGCGTGGAACGCATCGAATACGATCCGAACCGCACCGCCCATATCGCCCTGCTGTGCTACGTCGACGGCGAGCGTCGCTACATCATCGCCCCGAAGGGTCTGAAGGCCGGTGATCAGGTGATCGCTGGTTCGGATGCCCCGATCAAGGCGGGCAACACCCTGCCGCTGCGCAACATCCCGGTCGGTACCACCATCCACTGCATCGAGCTGAAGCCGGGCAAGGGCGCTCAGATCGCCCGCGCTGCAGGTGCTGCCGTGCAGCTGGTCGCCCGTGAAGGCGTCTACGCCACCCTGCGTCTGCGCTCGGGTGAAATGCGTAAGGTTCCGGTCGAGTGCTGCGCCACCATCGGCGAAGTCGGCAACGACGAGCACAGCCTGGAAAAGCTGGGCAAGGCCGGTGCCAAGCGCTGGCGCGGCGTCCGCCCGACCGTTCGTGGTGCTGCCATGAACCCGGTTGACCACCCGCACGGTGGTGGTGAGGCCAAGGCCGGCCAGGGTAACCCGCATCCGGTCACCCCGTGGGGTGTCCCGACCAAGGGTTACAAGACGCGCCATAACAAGCGCACTCAGCAGTTCATCGTCCGCGATCGTAGGGGCTAATCGACCATGGCACGTTCACTCAAGAAGGGCCCGTTCGTCGATCACCACCTCGTCAAGAAGGTGGAGGCCGCTGCGGGCAGCAAGAAGCCGATCAAGACCTGGTCGCGCCGTTCGATGATCCTGCCTGACATGGTAGGCATCACCATTGCCGTGCATAACGGCAAGAACCACATCCCGGTTCTCGTCAACGAGAACATGGTCGGCCACAAGCTCGGCGAATTTGCCATCACCCGGACCTTCAAGGGTCACGGTGGTGACAAGAAGTCGGGCAAGTAAGGAGAGATGACAATGGAAGCGAAAGCCATCCTGCGCACTGCGCGCATCTCCCCGCAGAAGGCTCGCCTGGTCGCTGACCAGGTGCGCGGTCTGCCGGCCGAACGTGCGGTCAATCTGCTGAAGTTCTCGGACAAGAAGGCTGCCCACCTGATCAAGAAGGTGGTGGAGTCGGCTATTGCCAACGCCGAGAACAACCAGGGCGCCGACGTCGACGAGCTGAAGGTTCAGACCATCATGGTTGATGAAGGTCCGACCCTGAAGCGTTTCATGGCGCGGGCGAAAGGCCGCGGTACCCGCATCCTCAAGCGCACCAGCCACATCACTGTGGTTGTGGGCGCCGGCAAGTAAGCGGATAAGGAAAAGACCATGGGTCATAAAGTTCATCCGATTGGTATCCGTCTCGGTATTTCCAAGGACTGGAACTCCAAGTGGTACGCCAACAAGGCCGAGTTCGCTGGTTACCTGGCAGCCGACCTGAAAGTTCGCGAAATGCTGCGCAAGAAGCTGGCTCAGGCCGGCATCAGCAAGATCCTGATCGAGCGTCCGGCCAAGACCGCGCGCGTGACGATCCACACCGCCCGTCCGGGCGTGGTGATCGGCAAGCGTGGTGAGGACATCGAGAAGCTGCGCAAGGAAGTGAGCGAGATGATGGGCGTTCCGGCGCACATCAACGTCACCGAAGTGCGCAAGCCGGAACTGGACGCGCAGCTCGTTGCCGAGTCGATCGCCCAGCAGCTGGAGCGTCGCATCATGTTCCGCCGCGCAATGAAGCGCTCGGTGGGCAACGCGATGCGCCTGGGTGCCCTGGGCATCAAGGTCAACGTGGGTGGCCGCCTCAACGGTGCTGAAATCGCCCGTTCGGAGTGGTACCGCGAAGGCCGCGTGCCGCTGCACACCCTGCGTGCCGACATCGACTATGGCTTCGCTGAAGCCAAGACGACCTACGGCATCATCGGCATCAAGGTCTGGATCTACAAGGGCGAGGTCTTCGATTTCTCCCAGGTTGGCCAGGAAAAGCAGGACGACACCCCGTCGCGCAACGATCGTCACGATCGCGGCGACCGTGGTGACCGTCAGCGCCCGGCCCGTGAAGCGAGGTAACGACAATGTTGCAACCCAAGCGAACCAAGTACCGCAAGGTACACAAGGGCCGTAACGAAGGCCTGAGCTGGAGCGCCAACGCTGTCAGCTTCGGCGAATACGGCCTGAAGGCAACCGCACACGGTCAGCTGACCGCGCGTCAGATCGAAGCGGCTCGCCGCTCGATCAGCCGCTACGTCAAGCGCGGCGGCAAGATGTGGATCCGCGTGTTCCCCGACAAGCCCATCACCAAGAAGCCCATCGAAGTTCGAATGGGTTCGGGTAAGGGTAACGTGGAATACTGGGTGGCCCAGATCCAGCCCGGCCGCATGATCTATGAAATCGAGGGTGTTTCCGAGGAAGTGGCTCGCGAGGCGTTCCGCCTGGCCGCCGCCAAGCTCTCGGTCACCACCACTTTCGTGACCCGTACGGTGCGCTGATGGATATCAAAACTCTCCGTGAAAAGTCGGCTGACGAACTCAAGGCCCACCTGATCGACCTGCGTAAGGAACAGTTCTCTGTCCGTATGCAGCAGGTCACCGGCCAGCTGCCGAAGACCCACGACATCCGCCGGGTCCGTCGCGAGATTGCTCGCGTCAAGACCCTGCTCGGCAGCACGAAGTAAGGATGGCCGCTATGAGCGACAATACTGAAAACAAGACGCTGCGCACGGTCGAAGGCCGTGTCGTCAGCAACAAGATGGACAAGACGGTTACCGTCCTGGTTGAGCGTCAGGTCAAGCACGCACTGTACGGCAAGTACATCAAGCGCTCGACGAAGCTGCACGCCCACGATGCCGACAACGCCTGCAAGGAAGGCGATGTCGTCCGCGTGACCGAGATTGCTCCGATGTCCAAGACCAAGAACTGGCGCGTGGTGGAAGTCATCACGCGTGCGGCTGAATAAGGAGTCTGAATCATGATCCAGATGCAGAGCTACCTTGACGTCGCGGACAATTCGGGTGCCAAGCAGGTGATGTGCTTCAAGGTGCTGGGTGGTTCCAAGCGCCGTTACGCCGGCATCGGCGACATCATCAAGGTCACCGTGAAGGATGCGATTCCGCGCGGCAAGGTCAAGAAGGGTGAAGTGTATGACGCCGTCGTGGTGCGTACCCGCAAGGGTGTGCGTCGCGCCGACGGCTCGCTGATCCGCTTCGACGGCAACGCTGCCGTCCTGCTGAACAACAAGCAGGAGCCGATCGGTACCCGTATCTTCGGGCCGGTGACCCGTGAACTTCGTTCGGAGAAGTTCATGAAGATCGTCTCGCTCGCTCCCGAAGTGCTGTGAGCGACAGGAGATAATCATGGCTAACCGTATCAAGAAGGGCGACCAGGTCGTCGTCAACACCGGCAAGGACAAGGGCAAGCAGGGCGAAGTCGTCCGCGTCGACGGCGACCGTGTGGTCGTCGCCAACGTGAACATCGTCAAGCGCCACACCAAGCCGAACCCGCAGGCAGGCGTTGCCGGCGGCGTGGTCGAGCGTGAAGCTTCGATCCATATCTCCAACGTGAATGTGCTGAACCCGGCTTCGGGCAAGGGCGAACGCGTTGGCTTCAAGGTGCTGGAGGATGGACGCAAACTGCGTGTGTTCCGCTCCAGCGGTGAGGCGCTCGACGCCTGAGGAATGAGAAGATGACTTCCCGTCTCGAAAAGTTCTACAAGGACGAAGTGGTGCCGGCGCTGATGAAGCAGTTCGGCTACACCAATCCGATGGAAGTGCCGAAGCTCGTCAAGGTCACCCTGAACATGGGTGTCGGCGAAGCGGCCACCAACAAGAAGATCCTGGAAAACGCCGTCGGCGACATGACCAAGATTTCCGGCCAGAAGCCGGTTGTCACCAAGTCGCGTATTTCGGTTGCGTCGTTCAAGATCCGCGATGGTTGGCCGATCGGCTGCAAGACCACGCTGCGTCGCCACAAGATGTACGAGTTCCTGGATCGCCTGATCAACATCTCGCTGCCGCGCGTGCGCGACTTCCGTGGTGTCTCCGGTCGTTCCTTCGACGGTCGCGGCAACTTCAACATGGGTGTGAAGGAACAGATCATCTTCCCGGAAATCGACTTCGACGCTGTCGACGCGATCCGCGGTATGGATATCGCCATCACCACCACTGCGAAGACCGACGCGGAAGCGAAGGCGCTGCTGGCAGCGTTCAAGTTCCCGTTCCGTAACTGATCCGTCGAGGAAACCGAAATGGCAAAGACCTCCATGGTCAACCGCGACATCAAGCGGGAAAAGCTGGCCAAGAAGTACGCTGAGAAGCGTGCTGCTCTGAAGAAGATCGTGTCCTCGGTGGACGCGAGCTACGACGAGAAGATCGAAGCTGCTGCCAAGCTGGCCAAGCTGCCGCGCGATTCGTCGCCGAGCCGCCAGCGCAACCGCTGCGAACTGTCCGGCCGTCCGCGTGGCGTTTACAGCAAGTTCGGCCTGGGCCGCAACAAGCTGCGTGAAGCCACCATGCGTGGCGACGTCCCGGGTCTGCGCAAGGCCAGCTGGTAATCCCAGCCGGTCCTGCGATCAGGCGCCCCCCGGGGGTTCCTGAACCGGGGAGGGGAGGCATTCAGCCTCCCTTTCGCAAAAAACCCGAAGAGCCCGACGCAAGTCGGGCTCTTTTGGCGTATACTCCCGCGTCTTGCCCTGTGCAGACGGGGTTGTAGGGCGGGCCACAGGTCCGCTGCATCAAGGGACCTGGCCCGTTTCCAGGAGACAACAGATTTTCGCGAAAGCGGATATCGGTGCACTCAAAGGTACTCATATGAGCATGACTGATCCCATCGCCGACCTGCTGGTCCGCATCAAGAATGCGGCCGCGGTTGGCAAGCAGACGGTGAAAGCCCCGTCGTCCAAGATCAAGGTTGCGATCGCCCAGGTCCTGAAGGACGAGGGTTACATCACCGACCTGCGCGTTACCCAGCTGGAGAACAACAAGGCCGAGCTGGAAATCGTGCTGAAGTATTTCGAAGGCAAGCCGGTCATCGCGACCCTGAAGCGCTTCTCGCGTTCGGGCCTGCGCCAGTACCGCGGCAAGAGCGAGCTGCCGAAGGTCATGAACGGCCTGGGCATCTCCATCATTTCCACCTCCAAGGGCATCATGACTGATGCGCAGGCGCGCCAGCTGGGCGTCGGCGGCGAAGTCCTGTGCTTCGTGGCCTAAGGCGAAAGGAGTAGAACTATGTCCCGCGTAGCCAAGAAGCCGATCGACCTGGGTAAGGTTGAACTGAACGTCCAGTCGGAAAGCGTCACCGCCAAGGGCCCGAAGGGCACCCTGTCGCTGGCCAAGCCGGCCGGTATTGCCATCAACGTCGATAACGGCGTTGCCACCCTGAGCACCGAGAACGTCGAACTGGTCGCACTGACCGGTACCGTGCGTGCGATCCTGGCCAACATGGTCAAGGGCGTGTCCGAAGGCTTCGAGCGCAAGCTGGAGCTGGTCGGCGTGGGTTACCGCGCTGCCATGCAGGGCAAGGACCTGAGCCTGTCGCTGGGCTTCTCGCACCCGGTCGTGTTCGTGGCGCCGGAAGGCATCACGCTGTCCACCCCGACCCAGACCGAGATCCTGGTCCAGGGCGCGGACAAGCAGGCCGTCGGTGAAGTTGCCGCCAAGATCCGTGCGTTCCGCAAGCCGGAGCCGTACAAGGGCAAGGGCGTGAAGTACTCCGACGAAGTCATCATCCGTAAGGAAGCCAAGAAGGCCTAATAGGCGCTTCCGCTTTCATAGGAAAAACATCATGAACAAGAACATCGCCCGCCTGCGTCGCGCCAAGTCGACCCGCGCCCACATCCGTGAGCTCGGCGTCGCCCGCCTGTCGGTGCTGCGCACCGGCCAGCACCTGTATGCCCAGGTCTTCACCGCCGACGGTTCCAAGGTGCTGGCTGCCGCCAACACCACCCAGACCGACGTCAAGGAAGGCCTGAAGAGCGGCAAGAATGTCGATGCCGCCGCCAAGGTTGGCCGCATCGTCGCTGAGCGTGCCAAGGCCGCCGGCGTCGAGAAGGTTGCCTTCGATCGTTCGGGTTACCGTTACCACGGCCGTATCAAGGCCCTGGCAGAGGCTGCCCGCGAAGCCGGCCTGCAGTTCTAAGGGATCGGGGCAGGGGGCCGATGGCCCCCTGTCCGCCTGCTCGCCAGCCTGAGCGAGGCTGGACGGCGCCATTCTTCTGTAGTGGCCCACCGGAACGACGCGTCATTCCACAACCATAAGCGGCCCTGAGCCGTACATACCCAACAACCAAGGAATCAACATGGCAGAAGAGCGTCAGCAGCGGGGTCGCGATCGCGACCGTAACCGCGAAGAGAAGATCGACGACGGCATGATCGAAAAGCTGGTCGCGGTCAACCGCGTCAGCAAGACCGTCAAGGGTGGTCGCCAGTTCACCTTCACCGCCCTGACCGTGGTCGGCGACGGCGAAGGCAAGGTCGGTTTCGGTTATGGCAAGGCCCGCGAAGTGCCGGTCGCCATCCAGAAGTCGATGGAACAGGCCCGCAAGAACCTGGTCAGCGTTGACCTGAACAACGGCACCCTGTGGCACACCATCAAGGATGGTCATGGCGCAGCCCGCGTGTTCATGCAGCCGGCTTCGGAAGGTACCGGCGTCATCGCCGGCGGTGCCATGCGCGCCGTCCTGGAAGCGGTTGGCGTGAAGAACGTGCTGGCCAAGGCCACCGGTTCGCGCAACCCGATCAACCTGGTGCGTGCCACCGTGAAGGGCCTGTCTGCAGCGCAGTCGCCGGCCCGCATCGCGGCCAAGCGCGGCAAGAAGGTGGAGGAACTCAACCATGGCTAATGAGTCCAACAAGACTGTGAAGGTGCGCCTGGTGCGCGGCCTGCGTGGTGCTCAGTCGCGTCACCGTCTGTCGGTGCGTGCCCTGGGTCTGAACAAGCTCAACGATGTGCGTGAACTGAAGGACAGCCCGCAGGTTCGCGGCCTGATCAATACCGTTCACTACCTCGTCAAGGTTGAGGAGTAATCGATCATGACTCTGCGTCTCAATGAACTGAGCCCGGCACCGGGCGCCCGTACCGAGCGCACCCGCGTCGGTCGCGGTATCGGCTCGGGCCTGGGCAAGACTGCCGGCCGCGGCCACAAGGGTTCGTTCGCCCGCAAGGGTGGCGGCAAGATCAAGGCCGGCTTCGAAGGCGGCCAGACCCCCATGCAGCGTCGTCTGCCGAAGATCGGCTTCCGTTCGCCGATCGCCAAGGACACCGCTGAAGTGCTGCTGTACCAGCTGGACAAGCTGCCGGCCGGCGAGATCGACTTCGCCGCCCTGCGTGCCGCCAAGCTGGTCCCGAGCACTGCCAAGAAGGCCAAGGTCGTCGTCAAGGGCGAAGTGACCAAGGCGTTCACCCTGAAGGGTGTTGCTGCCACGGCCGGTGCCAAGGCTGCGATCGAAGCTGCCGGCGGCAGCGTAACGGAGTAAGAAAATCATGGCGCAAGCTGGCATCGGTAACCTCGCGGGCGGAATGGGCAAGTTCACTGAACTTCGCCAACGTTTGCTGTTCGTCGTCGGGGCTTTGATCGTCTATCGCATCGGCTGCTACGTGCCGGTGCCGGGCGTCAATCCCGATGCCATGCTTGCCATGATGCAACAGCAGGGCGGCGGCATCGTGGACATGTTCAACATGTTCTCGGGCGGCGCCCTGCACCGTTTCAGCATCTTCGCGCTGAACGTGATGCCGTACATCTCGGCATCGATCGTGATGCAGCTGGCCGTGCACATCTTCCCCGCCCTGAAGGCGATGCAGAAGGAAGGTGAGTCCGGTCGCCGCAAGATCACCCAGTATTCGCGCATCGGCGCCGTGCTGCTGGCAGTGGTGCAGGGCGGTTCGATCGCTCTGGCCCTGCAGGGCCAGGTCTCGCCGTCGGGCGCTCCGGTCGTGTACGCGCCGGGCATGGGCTTCGTGCTCACCGCCGTGGTCGCGCTGACCGCCGGCACCATGTTCCTGATGTGGGTCGGTGAGCAGGTCACCGAGCGCGGCATCGGCAACGGCGTGTCGCTGATCATCTTCGCCGGTATCGTGGCGGGCCTGCCGGGCGCGGTCATCCATACCTTCGATGCCTACCGCGACGGCAACATCCAGTTCATCCAGCTGCTGCTGATCGCCATCGTCGTTCTCGCCTTCACCTTCTTCGTGGTGTTCGTCGAGCGCGGCCAGCGCCGGATCACGGTCAATTACGCGCGCCGCCAGGGCGGTCGCAATGCGTACATGAACCAGACCTCGTTCCTGCCGCTGAAGCTCAACATGGCCGGCGTCATCCCGGCGATCTTCGCCTCGAGCCTGCTGGCCTTCCCGGCCACCCTGGCCATGTGGTCCGGCCAGGCGGCCAACCAGAGCAGCTTCGGCCAGGTCCTGCAGAAGGTCGCCAACGCGCTGGGTCCGGGCGAGCCGCTGCACATGATCGTGTTCGCTGCGCTGATCACCGGTTTCGCGTTCTTCTATACCGCGTTGGTGTTCAACTCGCAGGAAACCGCCGACAACCTGAAGAAGTCGGGCGCGCTGATTCCGGGCATCCGTCCGGGCAAGGCCACTGCCGACTACATCGACGGCGTGCTGACCCGCCTGACCGCAGCCGGCTCGGCCTACCTGGTGATCGTCTGCCTGCTGCCGGAACTGATGCGCACGCAGCTGAACGCCTCGTTCTACTTTGGCGGTACCTCGCTGCTGATCGTGGTGGTGGTGGTGATGGACTTCATCGCCCAGGTGCAGGCGCACCTGATGTCCCACCAGTACGAGAGCCTGCTGAAGAAGGCCAACCTGAAGGGTGGCAACCGCGGCGGTTTTGCCCGCGGCTGATTCGCCTGTTATACTTTCGTCTTCCTGACGTGATGGTCCCTCCGCTTCGCGGACTCCGGCCACACAAACGAAGGGCGGCCCCCGCAGCGGTTCCGGGTGGGGGTGTGATGAGGCGGTCCCGCGCAGGAGTAGCGCGGGCGGCCCCGGGAGACCTCCCGGGATCAACCCCATCCGGCGCCGGAGCCTGGGCACACTCCCCAGGCCGGGTTCATGAAACCTCTGGTTTCACGGGCTTCCATGTAAACCGGAACCTTGTTAGTATCGCTAGTTCACTTTTTTGATCCATCCTGCCGGATTGGCGTGCCCGAGGCGCGCTGTCGGCCATCACTCAGCTGGAGAACCGCGTCATGGCGCGTATTGCAGGCGTCAACCTGCCAGCCCAGAAGCATGTCTGGGTCGGGTTGCAAAGCATTTACGGCATCGGCCGTACCC
This sequence comes from Stenotrophomonas sp. B2, assembly GCF_014947095.1. Taxonomy (NCBI): domain Bacteria; kingdom Pseudomonadati; phylum Pseudomonadota; class Gammaproteobacteria; order Lysobacterales; family Lysobacteraceae; genus Stenotrophomonas; species Stenotrophomonas sp. B2. Next base: position 297,960 of record NZ_JADCQA010000006.1, read on the forward strand.
GTTCGAAGAAGGTCTGCGAAGTCGCAGGCGTCGCTTCGACCACCAAGATCCGCGATCTGTCGGAGCCGGAAATCGAGCGCCTGCGCGCCGAAGTCGGCAAGTACATCGTGGAAGGCGATCTGCGCCGTGAGATCGGCATCGCGATCAAGCGCCTGATGGACCTGGGCTGCTACCGCGGCCTGCGTCACCGTCGTGGCCTCCCGCTGCGTGGCCAGCGCACCCGTACCAACGCCCGCACCCGCAAGGGTCCGCGCAAGGCGATCAAGAAGTAAGGGACTGAGAAATGGCTAAGCCCGCTGCTAAGACCAAGAAGAAGATCAAGCGCGTCGTCACTGACGGCGTTGCCCACGTCCACGCTTCGTTCAACAACACCATCGTCACCATCACCGACCGCCAGGGCAATGCTCTGTCGTGGGCGACCTCCGGTGGCGCTGGCTTCCGCGGTTCGCGCAAGTCGACCCCGTTCGCTGCCCAGGTGGCTGCCGAGAAGGCCGGTCGTGCTGCGCTGGACTACGGCGTGAAGTCGCTGGAAGTCCGCATCAAGGGCCCGGGTCCGGGCCGTGAGTCGGCCGTGCGTTCGTTGAACAACGTCGGCTACAAGATCACCAACATCATCGACGTGACGCCCATCCCGCACAACGGGTGCCGTCCGCCGAAGAAGCGTCGCGTCTAAAGGGAGCGATAAGAAATGGCTCGTTATATCGGTCCTACCTGTAAGCTCGCCCGCCGCGAAGGCGCCGACCTGTCCCTGAAGAGCCCGGCGCGTGCGCTGGACTCCAAGTGCAAGCTGGAGCAGAAGCCCGGCCAGCATGGCGCCACTGCCCGCAAGGGCAAGCTGTCCGACTACGCCACCCAGCTGCGTGAAAAGCAGAAGGTCAAGCGTATCTACGGCCTGCTGGAGCGTCAGTTCCGCAACTACTACAAGAAGGCCTCGACCAAGAAGGGCAACACCGGCGAGAACCTGCTGCAGCTGCTGGAAACCCGCCTGGACAACGTCGTCTACCGCATGGGCTTCGCCGTGACCCGTCCGGCTGCCCGCCAGCTGGTGTCGCACCGCGGCGTCACCGTGAATGGCAAGTCGGTCAACCTGGCTTCGTACCAGGTCAAGGCTGGCGATGCCATCGCGCTGTCCGAGAAGGCTGCCAAGCAGCTGCGCGTCCAGGAAGCCCTGACCGTCGCCGCACAGCATGACCTGAGCCCGTCGTGGGTTGAAGTGGATTCCGGCAAGTTCACCGGCATCTTCAAGGCGGTTCCGGATCGTTCGGATCTGCCTGCGGACATCAACGAAGCGCTGATCGTCGAGCTGTATTCGAAGTAATTCACATTGGAGAGCCCCCGGCGACGGCCGGGGGTTCACTAGGAGAACCCGCAACATGACGGTTACCGCCAACCAGGTTCTGCGTCCTCGCGGTCCGCAGATCGAACGCCTTACCGACACCCGTGCAAAGGTCGTTATCGAACCTTTGGAGCGGGGTTACGGGCATACGCTGGGCAACGCCCTGCGTCGCGTGCTGCTGTCGTCCATCCCGGGCTTCGCCATCACGGAAGTCGAAATCGACGGCGTGTTGCATGAGTACACCACGGTCGAAGGTCTGCAGGAGGACGTGCTCGAAGTCCTGCTGAACCTGAAGGACGTGGCCATCCGTATGCACTCCGGCGACAGCGCCACCCTGTCCCTGTCCAAGCAGGGCCCGGGCGTTGTCACCGCTGCCGATATCAAGGTCGACCACAATGTGGAGATCCTGAACGGCGACCATGTGATCTGCCACCTGACCAAGGATACGGCAGTGAACATGCGTCTGAAGATCGAGCGTGGTTTCGGCTACCAGCCGGCTGCTGCGCGTCGTCGTCCGGACGAAGAAACCCGTGCCATCGGCCGCCTGGTCCTGGATGCCTCGTTCTCGCCGGTCCGCCGCGTCGCCTATGCCGTGGAAGCGGCCCGCGTCGAACAGCGTACCGACCTGGACAAGCTGGTCATCGATATCGAGACCAACGGCACCATCGATGCCGAGGAAGCCGTGCGCACCGCCGCCGACATCCTCAGCGACCAGCTGTCGGTGTTCGGTGACTTCACCCACCGCGACCGCGGTGCGGCCAAGCCGGCCAACAACGGCGTGGATCCGGTGCTGCTGCGCCCGATCGACGATCTGGAGCTGACCGTGCGTTCGGCCAACTGCCTGAAGGCTGAAAGCATCTACTACATCGGCGATCTGATCCAGAAGACCGAAGTGGAGTTGCTGAAGACCCCGAACCTGGGCAAGAAGTCGCTCACCGAGATCAAGGAAGTGCTGGCCCAGCGTGGCCTGTCGCTTGGCATGAAGCTGGAGAACTGGCCGCCGGCCGGCGTCGCCAGCCACGGCATGCTGGGCTGATAAAGCCTCCTGCTGTACCCGGAGGCTCCACCGTCAGCGGTGGAGCCTTCACCGCAAGATGCCATGACGAACCGCAGGTTCGCGGGCAGGTCGTCCAGGACGGGCGGCCAGGACCATCCGCAGTCCGTGCAGCAACGCCAGGATGGCGACAACGATCCACACAGCCACATCATTAATCAAGGAACATCACCATGCGTCACCAGAAGTCTGGCCGTAAGTTCAGCCGTACCAGCGCCCATCGCGAAGCGATGTTCAAGAACATGGCCGCCTCGCTGTTCAAGCACGAGCTGATCAAGACCACCCTGCCGAAGGCCAAGGAACTGCGCCGCGTCGCCGAGCCGCTGATCACCCTGGCCAAGGTCGATTCCGTTGCCAACCGCCGTCTGGCCTTTGCCCGCCTGCGTGACAACGAAGCCGTGGGCAACCTGTTCACCATCCTGGGCCCGCGCTACGCGAACCGTCCGGGTGGCTACCTGCGTCTGCTGAAGTGCGGCTTCCGCGCCGGCGACAATGCTCCGATGGCCTACGTCGAGCTGGTCGACCGTCCGGCCGTGGCCGAGGAAGTGGCCGAGTAATCGGACCGCTCCAACGCGACACAGTGAAAGCCCGGCATCTGCCGGGCTTTTGCGTTCTGGTAGCGCCGGGCGATGCCCGGCGTTTACGTTTCCGCTGCACTCGCCGGGCATGGCCCGGCGCTACCTGCGAAGGGAAGTGGCCCGCACCGTTCCGACGAGCGTCACCGGCAGCGGTTCGAATGGCAGGCGCGGTCGGTTACGCTTGGCGCCTGATCCATTCGAGCATTCACGATGAATCCTCTGCGCTGGCCCTTCCGCGCCCAGTTCCTGCTGGGCTTCCTGATCTGCGTGGGCCTGCTGGGCTATGCGATTTTCCTGCAGCTGAAGATGGGGCTGGAGCCGTGCCCGCTGTGCATCTTCCAGCGGCTGGCCTTTGCCGCGCTCGGCCTGCTGTTCCTGCTGGGCGCACTGCACGGCCCGTCGAACCGGCCGGGACGGGTGACGTACGGCATCCTTGCCTTCATTGCGGCCGCCGTCGGCGTCGGCATCGCCGCGCGCCATGTCTACGTGCAGATGCTGCCGCCGGAAATGGGTGCCACCTGTGGCCCGCCGCTGAGCTTCCTGCGCGAGACCATGGGCCCGTTCGAGGTGTTCCGCACGGTGCTGACCGGTACCGGCAACTGCGGCAACATCGACTGGACCTTCCTCGGACTGACCATGCCGATGTGGTCGGGCGTGTGGTTCGTGCTGCTGGGGCTGTGGGCACTGCTGGTGCCGCTGCGCAGGGTCAGGCGCTGAGTAACTGACGCGCCCCGGCAGAGCCGGGCATGGGCTTGGCTCTGCCGGGGATCAGCGACATCGATCAGAAATCCTGTTGCAGGCTGAGATAGGCGCCGCGTCGCGGGCCCCACTGCGGGGCGAACACGCCTACGCCGCCGCCATCGCGCAGCTGATAGCTGCGATCCAGCGCGTTGATCAACGCCAGCTGTGCATGCAGCGGATGGCCGCTGTCGGCGTTGAAATCGTGGCCAGCACTGAGGTTCACCTGCAGGTAGGACGGCAGCTCGCCCCCATTGGGTACGCTTTCGGTGTCCGAGCGCAGGCCACTGCCGAACACGTAGTTGGCACCGATCCGGTTGTGTCCGGCGAAGGCATAGCTGACGCCGCCCGACGAGGTCAGCTTCTGGTCGTGGTCCAGGTGGATCCAATGGTCGGCCACGTAGGCCAGGGCGTCCGGGTCGAGGTTGTACTGGCCGGTGATCACCTGGGTGCCGATCGCCTTGTTGTATGCAGCGTTGAAGTACGCGCTGAACGGTCCGTCGCTGTAGTCGGCGCTGAACTCCAGGCCGCGGATGTGGCCGCGACGATAGTTGAACGTTGAATAGAGGTAGGCGGCGCCGAACTGGCCTTCATCCTGCAGGCGGGCGACACGCCGGTCATACGCATCCACGCCGAGTGTCAGGTGCTCGCCGATCTGCTGCGAGATGCCGAGGTCGTAGTAGTCACTGCGCTCGGCCAGTGGCGTGGCGTTGCCATCACTGGGCTGCTGGTTGCTGGTGCCGTCGTACAGCGCGATGTCGTCGCGGGCGATCAGCTCGCTGGCCGGTGGTGTGAAGTAGCGCGCATAGCCTGCGTGCAGGGTGGTGCTGTCGCCGGCATTCCAGACCACGCCCAGGCGCGGGCTGAGCTGGCCTTCGGTCCGCCCGAAGGCCGTGTAGCGGTCGCCGCGCAGACCATAGTTGACCGTCCAGTTGTCTCCGATCTTCCACTCGTCCTGCACGTAGAGCGCCAGCGTGCTGGCCTGGAAAGCACTGCGGTCGGGAATCAGCAGGGGCGTGGTGCTGGCCTGCTGGCCGGCGTCGTCAACCGGGAACACCCAGCTGCTGCTGTGGGCCCGCGCGGTCTCATGATTGCCGTACAGGCCATAGCGCAGCGTGTGATCGCTGCCCAGCGGGGTGGAAACGTCGGCCTGCACGGTGTTGGCGCGGTTGCTGCGCTGCACCTGTGAAGCAACACCGCTGAATACCAGATCGCCCGCCACATCGGGATTGAACCCGACATCGCTGTAGCGTTGGCCGGCCGACAGCTGGTACGCGCTGGCGCCCAGCGTCCCCTGCAGCACCAGCATGCCGAAGCGCGTGGTCTCGCGCTGGGTCTCATCCAGCTGGCTGGAGTCGAACGTGGAGGTATCGAGGTAGCCGAACTGCGGTGTCTGGCCCGGGTTCACCGGAATCTGGAAGCGATTGTCGGCAATGCCGGCGAACACGCTCACGCGCGTGTTCTCGTCCAGCAGATAGGTGAGGTCGGCGAACGCCTTGCCCTGGTGGGTGTCGTTGTGCAGCGGCCGGCGCGAGTTCGTCGGGTTCTCCAGGCCGACCTCGTTCTGGTCGTAGTTGCCGGTCAGGAACCAGCTCCAGCGTCCCTGGTTGCCCCACCAGGAGGCGTTGGGATTGACCTTGCCGAACGACCCGGCAGTCAGTCCGGCGCTGCCGCCGTTGCCCAGTTCGGCGCCACTGCGGGTGGTGATGTCCACCACTGCGGCGGTGCGTTCGCCGAACTGCGCCGGCAGTGCGCCATCCATCAGCCGGATGCTCCTGATGGTGCGCGCATCCAGGGTCTGGCCGAAGCCGGAGATCGATTCGGGCAGCAGCACGCCATTGATGCGGTACTGCAGGTTGGCGTGATCACCACGCACATGGACACCGCCGTAGGAATCCTGGACCACGCCCGGGGCCTGCAGCAGCACCTGGCTGAGTGCGGCGGAGGCGCCGAGCGGCTGCTTCTGGATGTCCTCGGCGGTGATCTGGTACTGGCTGCTGCCGATGTCCGGCGACAGCGCGTTGCGGGCCTGATCGAGGTGGGCGCTGACGGTGACCGCATCCAGGTTTTTCACTGCGGGCCCGGCGTCATCCGCGGCTGCGGCAAGGGGGGGCGTGCTGGCCAGGGCCAGGGCGAAGGTGATGCTGGTAGCGAGGCGTGAGGGCTTCATGGGAGAGAGCAGGGCCTGGGGCGGGGAGGGGGCCGGTCCATGACGGTGAGTGTTACTCCGTAACAGATCATGCGCCTCTGGCGGCGCCGCCGACCATGCGGTCTGTGGCTGCTCGGCGCGTGCTTTCCCTGGCGTTCAGGCATCGGGCCGGAAGGGCTGGCCCTTTGCGGCGGCGGCCGGCTCTGCGACCATGACCGTCCCCCACCCCGGAAGTCTGCAATGAGCCTGTCCGCCGTTTCACCGGTTCCCGATCCTGCCGCAACCGCTGCGGGTGCTGCCTGGTCGCCGGAGAGCTGGCGCGGCAAGACCGCACTGCAGATGCCGACCTATCCCGACCCGGTGGCGCTGGATGCTGCCCTGCATGAGCTGAAGCGGCTACCCCCTCTGGTGACCTCGTGGGAGATCCTGGCGCTGAAGCAGCAGCTGGCGGAGGCGCAGGAGGGCAAGCGCTTCCTGCTGCAGGGCGGCGATTGCGCCGAGAACTTCAGCGACTGTGAGTCCGGCACCATCTCCAATCGGCTGAAGGTGCTGCTGCAGATGAGCCTGGTACTGGTGCATGGCCTGCGCCAGCCGGTGATCCGCGTCGGCCGCTTCGCCGGCCAGTACGCCAAGCCACGCTCGGCTGATACCGAGACCCGTGATGGGGTGACGCTGCCCAGCTACCGGGGCGATGTGATCAATGCGCCGGCCTTCACCGAAGCCGCGCGCCTGCCCGACCCGAAGCGGATGCTGCAGGCCCACGCGCATTCGGCGATGACGATGAACTTCGTGCGGGCGCTGATCGATGGCGGCTTCGCCGACCTGCACCACCCCGAGTACTGGAACCTGGACTGGGTGCGGCATTCGCCGCTCGCCGCCGAGTACCAGAAGATGGTGGCATCGATCGGCGATGCCGTGCACTTCATGGAAACCCTGGCCGGTGCCCGGGTGCACAACCTCAACCGCATCGACTTCTACACCTCGCACGAAGCCCTGCTGCTGCCCTACGAGCAGGCGCTGACCCGGCAGGTGCCGCGCCAGCAGGGCTGGTTGAACCTGAGCACCCACTATCCCTGGATCGGCATGCGCACGGCGGCGCTCGACGGCGCGCACGTGGAGTACCTGCGGGGCGTGCGCAATCCGATCGCGATCAAGGTGGGGCCGTCGGTTTCGCCGGACCAGCTGCTGCGCCTGATCGATGTACTCAATCCGGACGACGAGCCGGGGCGCCTGACCTTCATTCACCGCATGGGCGCGACGCAGATAGCCGAAAAGCTGCCGTCGCTGCTGGAAGCGGTCAAGCGCGATGGCCGCCGCGTGCTGTGGGTGTGCGATGCCATGCACGGCAACACCGAGAGTACTGCCAATGGGTTCAAGACGCGCCGCTTCGATAACGTGCGCCGCGAGGTGGAGTTGTCGTTCGATCTGCACGCCGCGGCGGGTACGCGCCTGGGCGGCGTGCACCTGGAGCTGACCGGCGAAGACGTGACCGAATGCACCGGTGGCGCGCGCGAGCTCACCGAGCGTGATCTTGAGCGCGCGTACCGTTCCACGGTCGATCCGCGGCTGAACTACGAGCAGTCGCTGGAGATCGCGATGGCGATCGTGCGCAAGCAGGAACAGGTTCGCTAAGGGTTTTCGGCAGGGCTTGCAGCCCTGCACCTGCGGAGTCAACGTCGACGTCAAATGCGGGCATTCCGTGGGATGGCGGATTCCCGGTGTCTGTCAGATCCACGCCATGCGTGGATGAATCTCTGTCCGATATCGAAATCAATCCGGGGTCAGATCCGTTTTCCGCAGGAAAACGGATCTGACCCCAAGAGCCATTCCGACAGATCCCGAAAATCTGTCGAAGGCGGGGCGGGTCCGGTTGCGGGAGTGTCCGCGGCATGGATGCCGCGGCCAAGCCCCCATGGATGGGTTTACGGCGTCTCCCGCAACCGGACCCACCCCGCCATCCCGCAGGAAATCCGCTTCTGCTTCGGCTGTTGCAGTTGCAGTTGCTGTCGCTGTTGCTCCAGCCCGCAGCAGATGCAGGGCTGCAAGCCCTGCAGACCAACACCCTCCTTACGAACGACTGACGTGACGCTCATGCGCCATGCGCGAGGCTGTCCGCTGCTGTTCAAGTGGAGGTGGCAACCGTGCACTGGCAAAGCGCACAGGCATATGCATGGCCGCTGGGTCTGGCGGCACTGGTGGGCGGCATCGGCGCCTGGCTGATCCTGTGGATCTATCACCGGCTGAAAGGGCGTGATCGCCGGCGCGCGCGCATCGGTCGTGTGCTTGGTCTGCCAATGGCGACCGCATGGCCCTTGCTGCTGCTGATCCCGGCGCTGCAGGCCACACCACTGCAGGAGCCTCTGCTGGGGCATCTGCAGCACGGGCTGCACATCGCGCTGACGGCCTGTTTCATCTGGCTGCTGGTGCGCGCGGTGGCCGCCGGCGAGCGTGCGATCCTGCGCAGTCATCCCATCGACGTCTCGGACAATCTGGAAGCCCGACGCATCCAGACCCAGACGCGGGTGCTGAGCCGCGTGCTGATGGGCGGCATCATCGTGCTCGGTGCATCGCTGGTGCTGCTGACATTCCCGATGGTGCAGAAGATCGGCGCCGCCCTGCTGGCCTCGGCCGGTCTGATCGGGCTGGTCGCGGGCATCGCCGCCAAGCCGGTGTTCGGCAACCTCATCGCCGGCCTGCAGATCGCAGTGACCCAGCCGATCCGGCTGGATGATGTGGTGATCGTTGAAGGCGAGTGGGGGCGCGTGGAGGAGATCGGCAGCAGCTATGTGGTGGTACGCATCTGGGACGAGCGGCGGATGGTGGTGCCGCTGACCTGGTTCATCGAGAACCCCTTCCAGAACTGGACCCGGCGCAGCGCCGATCTGCTTGGCACGGCGTTCCTGTGGCTGGACTACCGTGCGCCGATCGCGGCGATCCGCAGTGAACTGGAGCGCATCTGCCGCGGCGAGGCGCTGTGGGATGGACGGGTCTGTGTGACCCAGGTGACCGAAACCAGCGAGCGGGCGATCCAGGTGCGCCTGCTGGTCAGTGCGCGCAGCTCCGGCGATGCCTTCGATCTTCGCTGCCTGGTGCGCGAGCGCATGCTGGATTTCCTGGCGCGCGAGCATCCGCAATCACTGCCGCAGCTGCGCGCGCGGTTGCAGCGCGAGGATGAGCTGGACATGCCGCGCGCACCGCGCGCACGTACGGCAGATGTGCGTTCACCCGGGGCGGAGGACGGCGAGGCCGCGATCGCACCGGTGGAACCGGACCCCGACCGCTAGCGCCGGGACGTGCCCGGCGAGCGCAGCGGTACCCCTCGGTCCACCGGGCAGCCCGGGGCCGATCAAGGCTCGCCAGTGTCGATCAGGGTGTCGGTTTCGAAATGAGGTGGACGGCGCGCACGCGTGCGTTGCTCGTAGGCGTAGGCCATTTCGATCAGCTTCGGCTCGCTCCAGGCCGTGCCCATGAACAGCAGGCCGACCGGCAGGCCGTTGATCTGTCCCATCGGCACGCTCAGGCTGGGGTAACCCGCGACCGCTGCCACGCTGTAGCTCTCACCCGGGAAATCGTCGCCTTCGCGGCGGATGGGCCAGGCTGTGCCGGTGGTCGGTGCAACCAGCGCATCCAGCTGGTAGGCAGCCAGGACGGCGTCGATGCCTTCCGGCCCGGCCAGGCGCCGCGCATCGCTGCGCGCACGGATGTAGGCAGGGTCGGCCAGCCCGGCAGTGGCGTTGGCCTCCAGCAGCAGTTCCTGGCCGAACAGGCCCAGTTCCTGCGGCGCCTGGGCCTGGTTGAAGGCGATGAGTTCGCCAAGACTGCGCAGGGGCGCGCGGTAGGTCTTGAAGTAGCGCTCCAGCCCGGCCTTGAACTCATGCAGCAGCACGACCCGCTCGGCTTCGGCCCAGGCACCCGGGTCGGGCAGTTCCACCGGCACCACCACCGCGCCCGCACGGCGCAGTTCGGCGGCGGCCTGATCGATCAGCGGTGCCATGCCACGGTACGTCAGCAGAGGCGTCTGCAGCAGGCCGATGCGCTTGCCGCGCAGGCCTTCGGGGTCCAGGCGCGCGGTGTAGTCGTAGACCGCGCGGCCGGGCATGGTGGCCGTGGCGGGGTCGGCATCGTCCCGGCCCGCGATCGCCGTCAGTACGGCCGCGGCGTCGGCGACGCTGCGCGTCATCGGCCCGGCGGTGTCCTGGCTGAAGGAGATCGGGATGATGCCTTCGCGGCTGACCAGGCCGACCGTCGGTTTCAGGCCGACGATGCCGTTGATCGCGGCCGGGCAGACGATGCTGCCGTCGGTCTCGGTGCCGATCGCCACACTGGCCAGATTGGCGGCCACCGCCACCGCGCTGCCGCTGCTGGAGCCACAGGGCGAATGGCTGAGACGGTACGGATTGCGGGTCTGGCCACCGCGCGCGCTCCAGCCCGACACCGAATCGTTGCCGCGGAAGTTGGCCCACTCGCTGAGGTTGGTCTTGCCCAGCACGACCGCGCCGGCCTCGCGCAGGCGTCTTACCAGATAGGCATCGGCGGGGCGGAAACCCTGCAGCGCGAGCGATCCGGCGCTGGTGGTCATGGGCGCGGCGTTGATGTTGTCCTTCAGCAGGACCGGAATGCCATGCAGCGGCCCGCGCAGATGGCCGTCCCGGCGCTCGCGATCGCGTTCACCGGCTTCCCGCAGGGCATCCGGGTTGAGTTCGATGACGGCACGCAGGCGCGGCCCGGCGCGATCCAGCGCAGCGATGCGCTGCAGGTAGGCGTGGGTCAGCGTGGTGCTGTCCAGTTCGCCGGCCACCATGCGCGCCTGCAGGTCGGCCAGGTCGGTCTCGGCGTAGGGGAAGGGCACGTTGCGGCTCGCGGGTTCGGCGGCGTGGGCGCTGGTCGTGGCCGGGCTGCAGCCAACAATGAACAACGCGGGCAGCGCGATGAGCAGGCAGGTCAGCAGAGGCGGCAAGGACGGGCGCATGGGGCGGCTTGGTCGGCTCCAATGCCCAGTGTAGCTGCTGCTCAGTGGTGGCGCTTGCGCAGGTCGCGGGCCAGGACGTAGACCACGAGCAGGTTGATCGCCAGGATCGTCCAGGAGGGCCAGCCGGGGTGGCGGACGATGGCGAAGACATCGAAGGGCAGATACAGCGCGGCGGTCAGGCAGCCCAGCCAGGAGGCCCAGGCCCTGGCCCGCCAGAGGCCCCAGGCTTCCACCAGGTGCAGCAGGCCGTAGCCGATCATCGCCGCCGCCGCCAGGTGCACGGCGTCGGGATTGATCATGTTCAGGAGGGAGGGCAGGGTGCCGTGATCCGGGTCCAGGCTGAAACGCCGGATCAGGGCATTGACCCCATCGCGGAGCGGCTGCGGACCGAGCACTTCAAGCCCGGTCGCAGCCAGCAACGCCAGCACCGCCTTGCTCGCTTCGAGCAGGGCGATGACGTGGAGGCCCGGATGCCGGTGTGGATCCGGGTTGTAGCCGCTCTGGCTCACGGTCCGGCTCAGCCGCCGCGCGAAGCCTTCTTGCGGTCGCTTTCGGTCAGGAACTTCTTGCGCAGCCGGATTTCCTTCGGAGTGATCTCGACCAGCTCGTCGTCCTCGATGAAGTCCAGCGCCTGTTCCAGCGAGTACTTGATCGCCGGGGTCAGCTGGATCGCATCGTCCTTGCCCGAAGCGCGCATGTTGGTCAGCGGCTTGGTCTTGATGGCGTTGACGGTCAGGTCGTTGTCCTTGGAGTGGATGCCGACCAGCTGGCCTTCATACACATTGTCGCCTTCAGCAGCGAACAGCTTGCCGCGTTCCTGCAGCGGGCCCAGGGAGTAGGCCGGAGTCACGCCCGGGGCGTTGGCGATCATGACGCCGTTGATGCGCTTGGCGATTGCGCCCTGTTCCTTCGGACCGTAATGGTCGAACACGTGGAACAGCAGGCCCGAACCCTGGGTCAGGGTCTTGAATTCGTTCTGGAAGCCGATCAGGCCACGGGCCGGGATCGAGTATTCCAGGCGCACGCGGCCCTTGCCGTCCGGTTCCATGTTCTTCAGCTGGCCCTTGCGGGTGCCCAGCTTTTCCATCACGCCGCCCTGGTGCACTTCTTCCACGTCCACCACCAGCTGTTCGATCGGCTCCATCTGCTGGCCGTCGATTTCCTTGATGATCACTTCCGGACGCGACACGGCCAGTTCGTAGCCTTCACGACGCATGTTCTCGATCAGCACCGACAGGTGCAGTTCGCCACGGCCGGAGACCAGGAACTTGTCGGCGTCCTCCAGCTGTTCGACCTTCAGCGCCACGTTGTGGACCTTTTCACGGTCCAGGCGGTCCTTGATCTGGCGGCTGGTCAGGAACTTGCCACCGGACAGGTCCTTGTTGCCCGCGAACGGCGAGTTGTTGACCTGGAAGGTCATCGAGATGGTCGGCTCGTCCACGGTCAGCGCCGGCAGCGCTTCCGGGGTGTCCGGGTGGCAGAGGGTGTCGGAGATGGTCAGCTCCGGAATGCCCGAGATCGCCACGATGTCGCCGGCTTCAGCGGTGTCCTGCTCGATGCGCTCCAGGCCCAGGAAGCCCAGCACCTGCGCGACCTTGCCGTTGCGCTTCTTGCCTTCACGATCGATCACCGTGACCTGCATGTTCTTCTTCAGGGTGCCACGCTGGATGCGGCCGATGCCGATCACGCCCACGAAGTTGTTGTAGTCCAGCTGGCTGATGCGCATCTGGAAGGCACCTTCCGGATCCACTTCGGGCTTCGGCGCGTGCTTCATGATCGCTTCGTAGAGCGGGGTCATGTCGCCATCGCGGACGGTGTCTTCCAGGCCGGCATAGCCGTTCAGGGCCGACGCGTAGACGATCGGGAAGTCCAGCTGCTCGTTGGTCGCGCCGAGCTTGTCGAACAGATCGAACACCTGGTCGATCACCCAGTCCGGACGCGCGCCCGGACGGTCGATCTTGTTGACCACCACGATCGGCTTGAAGCCCATCGCGAAGGCCTTCTGGGTGACGAAGCGGGTCTGCGGCATCGGGCCGTCCATCGCGTCGACCAGGATCAGCACGGTGTCGACCATCGACAGCACGCGCTCGACCTCACCGCCGAAGTCGGCGTGGCCGGGGGTGTCGACGATGTTGATCCGGTTCTTGATGCCGGTCTTCTTGTCTTCCCAGGTGATGGCCGTGTTCTTGGCCAGGATGGTGATGCCGCGTTCCTTTTCCTGGTCGTTGCTGTCCATCACGCGCTCGGCGAGGACGGTACGCTCGGACAGGGTGCCGGACTGCTTCAGCAGCTGGTCGACCAGGGTGGTCTTGCCATGGTCGACGTGGGCGACGATGGCGATGTTGCGAAGATTTTCGATGGACATACGAAAGGGGGCCAGTCGGCGCCGGATTTGGAAAAAGAAGTCCAACATTATACGTCGAACTTGACGATTCGCGAAAAGCTGGATTCCGGCTCGCCCGGGAGCCCCATTCAGCTGGCCGTCGGGGCCCCGCCGGCGGCGACCCTCCAAAGCCTGAAGCGTCGCCCTGCGCCGATGGTCGAAGCCGCCGCCGCCACGTGCCGGGTGTAAACTAGGTGGCTAGACGCCTTTCCCTTTGCAACAAGGATCTTCATGTCCCTCATCGCCACTTTCGACACCACCCAGGGCCCGATCAAGGTCGAGCTGTTCGCTGACAAGGCGCCGCTGACCGTTGCCAACTTCGTGAACCTGGTCAAGCACGGCTTCTATGACGGCCTGATCTTCCACCGCGTGATCGCCGACTTCATGATCCAGGGCGGTTGCCCGCAGGGCCGTGGTACCGGTGGCCCGGGCTACAAGTTCGAAGACGAGAAGAACGGCGTGAAGCATGAGGTCGGCTCGCTGTCGATGGCCAACGCCGGCCCGAACACCAATGGCAGCCAGTTCTTCATCACCCACATCAAGACCGATTGGCTGGACGGCCGCCACACCGTGTTCGGCAAGGTTCTGGAAGGCCAGGCCATCGTCGATTCGGTCAAGCAGGGCGACGTGATCCATTCGATCACCCTGGAAGGCGACGTCGACGCCGCGCTGGCCGCACAGGCCGACCGCGTGGCCGAGTGGAACAAGATCCTCGCCGCCTGACCCCCTTCCGAGACGGCCACCCATGGGTGGCCGTTTCCCTGTTCTCCGCCGCCTGCCAGGCCCGCCGGGCCACGCCCGCGGCGTCCCATCAAACGCTTGCAAGCAAGAGGAAACCCCCATGAAAGCACCCGTTCGTGTTGCCGTGACCGGCGCCGCCGGCCAGATCGGTTATGCCCTGCTGTTCCGCATCGCCTCCGGCGAAATGCTGGGCAAGGACCAGCCGGTCATCCTGCAGCTGCTGGAGCTGCCGGTGGACAAGGCCCAGGCCGCCCTGAAGGGCGTGATGATGGAACTGGAAGACTGCGCCTTCCCGCTGCTGGCCGGCATGGTCGGCACCGACGACGCTGAAGTGGCGTTCAAGGATGCCGACATCGCCCTGCTGGTCGGCGCGCGTCCGCGCGGCCCGGGCATGGAGCGCAAGGACCTGCTGCTGGAAAACGCCAAGATCTTCACCGCGCAGGGCGCGGCGCTGAACAAGGTCGCCAGCCGTGACGTGAAGGTGCTGGTGGTCGGCAACCCGGCCAACACCAACGCCTACATCGCCATGAAGTCGGCACCGGACCTGAAGCCGGAAAACTTCACCGCCATGCTGCGCCTGGACCACAACCGTGCCCTGAGCCAGCTGTCGGCCAAGCTCGGCAAGCCGGTCGGTGGCATGGAAAAGCTGGTGGTGTGGGGCAACCACAGCCCGACCATGTACCCGGACTACCGTTTCGCCACCGCCGATGGTGCTTCGATCGCCGATGCGATCAACGACCAGGAGTGGAATGCCAACACCTTCATTCCGACCGTCGGCAAGCGCGGCGCGGCGATCATCGAAGCCCGTGGCTCGTCCTCGGCGGCTTCGGCGGCCAATGCCGCGATCGACCACGTGCGTGACTGGGTGCTGGGCAGCAACGGCAAGTGGGTCACCATGGGCGTGCCGTCCGATGGTTCCTACGGCATCCCGGAAGGCGTGATCTTCGGCTTCGCCGTGACCACCGAGAACGGCAAGTACACCCTGGTCAAGGATCTGCCGATCGACGACTTCAGCCAGAAGTACATCGACAAGACCCTGGCCGAGCTGGAAGAAGAACGCGCCGGCGTTGCCCACCTGCTGGGCTGATGCCGCGGGTGCCGGTCTGGCCGGCACGCAGCTGACAGAAACGGGGAAGCTTCGGCTTCCCCGTTTTCATATGGAGTTCCGCAGAACCGCATGATCCACCTGCATTACATCGATGACGCACTGCTGGTGGTGGAAAAGCCCGCTGGCCTGCTGTCCGTGCCTGGCCGTAGCGCGGAGAACCAGGACTGCGTGGTGGCCCGCCTGCAGGTGCTGTACCCGGATGCGCTGACCGTGCATCGGCTGGACCAGGTCACCTCCGGTCTGCTGCTGCATGCACGCGGCAAGACGACGCAGGCCGCGTTGTCGATGCAGTTCGAGCAGCGCAGGGTGGGCAAGTGCTACGAAGCCGTCGTGCAGGGTGTGATCGAAGGTGATGCCGGTGAAGTGGATCTGCCGCTGATCGTGGACTGGCCGAACCGGCCGAAACAGAAGGTCGACCATGAACACGGCAAGCCGGCGCTGACGCGCTGGCGCGTGCTGGCCCGCGATGGTGAAGCGCAGCGCACGCGCGTGGCGCTGGAGCCGGTGACCGGGCGCAGCCATCAGTTGCGCCTGCACATGGCCAGCCTGGGTCATCCGATCGTCGGCGATGTGCTGTATGGCGCCGCACCGGCGCAGCGCGTGCATCTGCATGCGCGCAGCCTGCACTTCACCCACCCGGTGACGGGCGACGTGCTGGCGTTCGAGTCCGCCACTCCGTTCTAAGCAGGGCAAGGGGGGCGGCAGGGCTGCGCCCTGCATCTGCTACGAGCCAGAGCAAGTTCAACGTCAAAAGCGGGCAATCCGTGGGTTGGCGGGGCGGTGTCGGAGTGCGGGGACGCCGCAAGTACGTCCCTGTAGGCTTGGCCGCGGCATCCATGCCGCGGACACCCCGCACTCCGACAC